>CAMVIL010000161.1 GCA_947167535.1 uncultured Ruminococcus sp.
GTAACGGTCACGTTCTTGCCCTTGAAATCCGAAAGGCCCTTTACATTCTCGTAGTCCGAACCCTTCTTCACCACAAGACAGTTGTCGCGGTAGTAGTACGGTTCGGTGAAGGAATAGGAAGCCTCGCGCTCGGCAGTTCTGCCCATGCCGGCGATTATGCAGTCGTACTCCTTGGCGTCAAGCGAAAGTCCGATGGAATCCCATTCGACCTTGTGTACCTCAAGAGTCATACCCATCTGATCCGCCAGCTTCTGGGCTACCATAACATCGTAACCGTAAGCGTAGTCGCTGCTGCCGAAGATCGGCACAGCCTTGCTTCCGTCGGGGACATCCTCACCCACCTGAGTCCAGTTGAAAGGCGCATACGCGCACTCCATGCCGACCCTGAGCACCTTGCCCTCGGCCGCTGCGCTGTCGGCAGCAGAGGATTTCTCCGACGTGCTTCCGCAGCCCGCCAGCGGCATGGCAAGCAGTCCTGCCGTCATTGTCACAGCTAACATCTTCGCAAATAAACTTCTCTTTTTCATAACTTTCATTCCTTTCGGTAATTCATGTTCCCTTACGATAATTCTTCGATCGCTTCCCCGATCACGGACACCGCCTTGTCGCAGTCGGCTTCGGTGATGACGAGCGGCGGCACCATTCTGATGACGCTGTCACCGATGGCCGTGATGAGCAGCTTTTTGTCGAAGCACTTGTGCTTTACGTCCACCGCGTTGATACCGTCGAACTCGACACCCACAAGCAGTCCCTGTCCGCGGACCTCCTTGACGTGGGGTAGCGTCTTCAGCTTCTCCATGAAGTAGGCGCCAATCTTTGCCGCGTTGTCGGCAAGGTGTTTTTCCTCCATCTCGGTGACAGCCGCAAGTGCCGCCGCGCAGCAGACGGGGTGACCGCCGAAGGTAGTTCCGTGGGAGCCCGCCGTGAAAGCCTTGGCGACTTCCTCAGTCGCGCAGATCGCACCGATAGGCATTCCGCCGCCCAGCGCCTTCGCCATCGAGACGATATCCGGCTTGATGCCGTAATTCATGAAGGACATCGTTTTGCACGTTCTGCACCAGCCCGTCTGGACTTCGTCCAGCAGCAGGAGCATTTCATTCTCGTCGCAGAATTTGCGAAGCCCTGTCATGAATTCCTGCGTCGCGGGATTCACACCGCCCTCGCCCTGCACAGGCTCCACCATGATCGCGATGGTGTCCTTTGTGCAGGCAGCTTTGAAAGCTTCCAGATCGTTATAGGGAGCGTAGGTAAAGCCGGGAGTCATATCGCCGAATCCGATCTGACAGGCGTTATCGGGCTGCCCCGTAGCGCTCATGGCGCCGAATGTTCTGCCGTGGAAGGAATTGGCCGCCGTCACGATGTTGTAGCGGGTAGGACCATATTTCTCGACGCCGTATTTCCTCGCCATCTTGATCATAGCTTCGTTTGCTTCGGTACCGCTGTTCTGATAGAAGATCTTGTCCATGCCGATCATCGTGCAGACCTTTTCGGCCAGCAGCGCCTGCGGCACCGAGTACGGGTAGTTGAACAGCTGCATTACCGTTTCTGCCTGAGTCTTCACAGCCTCGATGACCTTTTCGTTGCAGTTGCCCACCGAGTTCACCGCGATGCCTGCATAGAAATCGAGGTAAGGCGTTCCCTTCTCGTCGTAAATGTAGACGCCCTTCGCGCTCTCGGCAACAAAATCAAAACGCTCGTAGGTCTCGATCATGTACTTTGAAGCCTTGGCTTTGAGCTCCGCAGCAGTGATTCCCGTGTCTTTGAGTTTCATACTATCATCTCCAAAAATAAAAGCGGGCAGTGACATTCTCCGTTGAACGCCATTGCCCGCTGAATATGCTGAAAATAAAAACGGACAGCAGAGCCTTGCTGAACTCCGTTGTCCGTTGCTTTTGTCTTTCGACAGTTTCATCTTATCACTATTCCTACGAAATGTCAAGAGCTTTTTTGCAGTTTCTCATTCCCCGACAAAAAGTATATCTGATTTTTCATGGACTGTATTTCAGCATTCACAAATTTCGAGAAAGCTGTGAACGAAGCGGTGATAGTCTATTTATCACGCTCCGGAGCTTTCGCACCGGCAAAACAAAATACAGGATATACGGCTGCAAAAACCGTATATCCTGCGTATGCAATATTAACGTTATTCGCCGCTTGCGCCGTAGTTTGACAGCACTCTCGCGGAGGGGTCGTTTACGTTGCAGCCTTCCCATTCCTTGTTGGGCATCCAGAAATCGACTATCATCGCGCTCTGCGAGGGATAGTATTTCTCGAATATCTCACGGTAAAGCAGAGACTCTTTGGTAAAGGGCGCGGGGTCGGAATAGAGCGCTTTCCTGCTCTCGAACTCCTCGTCAGTGTAGTATTTTTCCGCATAGGCTTTCAGGTCGTCCACCATCGAATGGCCTACTGCATCGGAAAAGGCAGCCTTCTCGCGCATGAGGATATCATAGGGCAGCCAGTCGCCCTCGAAGGCGTGACGCAGCAGATATTTGCCCTTGTTGTATTTGTTCAGCTTCATCTCGGGATCTATCGCCATGACGTACCTGACAAAATCAAGGTCGCCGAAAGGCACTCTCGCTTCAAGGGAGTTCACCGAAATGCACCTGTCGGCACGGAGCACGTCATACATATGAAGCTCGCGTACACGCTTCTGAGATTCCTCCTGAAATGCCTGAGCAGAAGGCGCGAAGTCTGTGTACTTGTAGCCGAACAGCTCGTCGGAGATCTCGCCTGTCAGCAGAACGCGGATGTCTGTCTGCTCGTGTATCGCCTTGCAGACAAGATACATTCCCATGCTGGCGCGGATGGTGGTAATGTCATACGTTCCAAGCAGATGGATGACATCCTCAAGGGCGTCGAGAACGTCCTGCTCGGTCATGATGACCTCGGTGTGCTCGCTGCCGATGTAGTCGGCGACTTCTCTTGCGTATTTCAGATCGATAGCGTCGGTGGACATACCTATCGCAAAGGTGCGGATAGGCTTGTCGGAGCATTTCGCGGCAATGGCGCAGACGAGGGAGGAATCAAGACCTCCCGAAAGCAGAAAGCCCACCTTCGCATCGGCCACCAGCCTCTTCTCAACGCCCTTTATCAGCTTGCTGCGGATATTCCCGCAGACCGTCTCGATGTCGTCACGGCAGACTTCGTCAACGCGGGTGATGTCGCAGTAGCAGACAAACTTCCCGCCCTTGTAATAATGTCCCGGCGGGAAGGGCATGATCTTATCGCAGATGCAGGTCAGGTTTTTCGGCTCGCTGGCAAAAACGATATCCCCGCTCTCAGAATAGCCGTAATACAGCGGACGTATACCGATGGGGTCGCGGGCGGCTATGAATTCCTTCTTCTCGTTGTCGATAAGAATGCAGGCAAACTCCGCGTCAAGTCCCGCGAACATATCCGTGCCGTACTCTCTGTAAAGCGGCAGAAGTATCTCGCAGTCGGAGCCGCTTCTGAAGGTGTAGCCCTTCTTTATGAGCTCGGCTTTTGTCTTTTCAAATCCGTAAAGCTCGCCGTTGCAGACGGCATAGCTGCCGTTCAGCTCAAAGGGCTGCATACCCTCGGGGTGGAGCCCCATGATCGCAAGCCTGTGAAATCCCAGCAGACCCTCACCGATGTCTATGACCTCGGAGCAGTCGGGACCTCTCGAAACGGTAGCCGCGAATCCCTTGTCAAAAAGCCGCCTGTCATAGTGCTTTCCGCACCAGCCTATGATCGAACACATAATTATTCCTCCAAACAAAAAAACGGCGCCCCTCAAAAAGGAACGCCGTCGTTCATCAAAATCCTGCAAATATTATACAAGATCCCATGTGATTTGTCAACTCATCAGAGCAAAATTCTTACAGTTTGTATGATTTGTAAGGTAAAAAGTCTGATAATTATAGTATTTTTTCAAAACAGACTCCGAGGCTGTTCAGTTCATCTGAATTCGACCGTAAAGCAGGTGCCGATGCCCGCCTCGCTTCTGACGGAAATTGTGCCGCCGTTTCGCTCGGTGACAGCTTTGGCTATCGCCAGACCCAGTCCGAAGGAGTTGTCGCTGCGCGCTGAGTCTGCCTTGTAAAAGCGCTCGAAGATGTGGGGAATGTCTTCGGCGGAAATGCCGCTGCCCGTGTTCTCGACGGAAAGCTTTATGCTGCCCGAATTCTCCGACAGCGTTATCTTTATGCTGTTCCTCTCGTCGGTATGCTTTATCGCATTGTCGATGAGGATAGCGATAAGATGGCGTATGTCGTCCTCGTTGGCGTAGAAGCTGATGCTGTCGGCAATGTCGTAGCTGTAATCTATCCCCTTGTCGTAAGCGACGCTTTCGTATGTCAGCGCCATCTCCTCAGTGCAGGAAGAAAGCGAAAAAGCGTTTTTCTGCACGTCTGCATTCTCATCGAGCTTTGACAGTAT
>CAMVIL010000162.1 GCA_947167535.1 uncultured Ruminococcus sp.
AAGCTCTACTGCTACCCCGGCGCCGCCGAGAAGTACGCCAAGGAGAGAGGCATTGCCTACGAGCTGGTAGCGACCCCCATGAAGGACGCCAAGATCACTCTCCCCGACGGCACCAAGTACACCTACACCGGCAAGAAGATAAAGCCGAAGGTAAAGGTAACCTACAAGGGCAAGACCCTCAAGAAGGACGTGGACTACAAGATAGCCTATCAGGGCATCACTTCGCAGGGCAAGCGAGTTCTCACCGTTATCGGTCTGAACAAGTTCAGCGGCAGAGTAAAGGTGAACTTCTACATCGTCCCCGCCGCCACCAAGATCACCAAGACCACCTCTCCCAAGAAGGGTGCGGTCAAGCTGAAATGGAAGCGCGACAAGGCCTGCGAGGGATACCAGATAATCACCGCCTACGACAAGAACTTCAAGAAGAAGGCTAAGGTGGTAGTCATCAAGAAGAACGCGACCGTTGCCAAGACCGTGACAGGCCTCAAGAGCGGCAAGCGCGTTTACGTAAAGATGCGCGCATTCACGCTGGTGGACGGTGAGAGAATGTACGGCAAGTGCAGCAAGGTGAAGAACATCACCGTAAAGTAAAAGACAAAACGGCTGTGATCTCGAGCCCAACAACTGCTGTATCAAGGCGCTGGTTGGTGGGTGAGAGAAGAAGATAATACCATACACCAAGAGGGGCTTTTTGCGAGTCCCTCTTTTTCTGCCTTAACAAAAATATAACGCCGCAAGCATTCCTTGTCTTGGGCGCTATATATGTTTATTATTCTATGCTGGAATTGAGTTCTTCTTGTGATGAAGCATCAAGTTCTGTTACGGCATTTGCAAATTCGTCTGAATTATCGTAAAAAACCACAGTGTATTTATGCTCAGTATCTGCAACAGTCATTAGGTTTTGAAGTATTAGCTTGGCATTATCAGTAACTTGATTCATGAATTCTGAATTAAGCTTAAGGGAGGTCTCTTGCTCTTTTTTCAGTTCATCCTTTTCTTTTTCATATTTTTGTAAATTGATTTCTGTAAAAATAGAGTTTTTAACATCATATTCTTCGCCGGTAGGGTTTATAGTATGTGATAATATTTCTGGAGAAGGCAAAAGAACCATTATCTTTTTATTTTGTTCATCCAATTCTATTTTGATTTTTTCAAGGTCGATACCTGCCTTTATTTCACCAGTGTATGTGTACAGAAATCTATCTGTAGTCAAAGGAATAGTTGTTCCTTTTATTTTCTTTGATTGTTCATATATGGCGACATCTTTGTAGCAATATTTTAAAGTGACAAGTTCCTGTGCGTCTTTTATCGATTCTTCAAGTCTTACAACGGTTAAGCTCTCTTCTTCTTCTGGTTTGTAGTTCACTATTGTTTCAACGGCTTTATCAGTAATGTCTTTGACGGGATTATCACCATTGATCTTTTTGGTGATATAATATCCTGTAGCACCACCAATTACGAGTGTAAAAACGCTAACTACCAAAACTATTTTTGCAGTTGTTATTTTGCTCAAAGTAATCACCTCTTTTTAGATGCGTTAAAAAATGAGACATATCTTACTATAATAATATCACAAATGTGTCAAAATGTCAAACGATTTTACAATGTTTTATTGTTTATACATAATTTTGCCAATGAAAATGTATGAGATAATTCTTTTTCTTTTTATTAAAAATATAACGCCGCAAGCTATGGACAAATCGGGCGGGATATGGTATAATAACTATATATGTGCATTGTTAAAAAGGAAAGTATAAGGAAAAAGGAGAATCAGTATTAATGGATACCATTCAGGTAAATAATCTGTCAATGCAGTTCGGGGGACAGCTTCTGTTTAAGGACGCTGAGCTGAAATTCACCGACGGTAACTGCTACGGTATAATCGGCGCTAACGGCGCGGGTAAGTCTACATTTCTGCGTATGCTCTGCGGGGAGCTGGAACCTACTAAGGGTGAGATAATTATCCCCAAGGAGACCCGCATGAGCGTGCTTCGGCAGGATCACTTCGCGTTCGATGAGTTCACTGTGCTCGATACCGTTATTATGGGTAATAAGCGTCTCTACGATATTATGCAGGAAAAGGACGCGCTCTACGCTAAGGAGGACTTCTCCGACGCTGACGGCGACCGCGCCGCTGAGCTGGAGGGCGAGTTCGCTGAGCTGAACGGCTGGGAGGCTGAGTCTGAAGTCTCTAAGCTTATTCAGGGTCTCGGTCTCGATGAGAGCCTGCTCTATATGCAGATGAACGAGCTGGACGGCAACCAGAAGGTCAAGGTCCTGCTGGCTCAGGCGCTCTTCGGTACACCCGATATAATCCTGCTGGACGAGCCTACTAACCACCTCGATATCTTCGCCGTGCGCTGGCTGGAGGAGTTCCTCACCGATTACCCCGGCACCGTCCTCGTCGTTTCCCACGACAGACACTTCCTCAATAACGTCTGCACCCACATCGTTGACTTCGACTACGGCAAGGTCAAGATGTACGTCGGCAACTACGAATTCTGGTATGATTCCTCGCAGCTGATGCAGAGACTCATCAAACAGCAGAACAAGAAAGTCGAGGAAAAGATTAAAGAACTGCAGGAGTTCATCTCCCGCTTCTCCGCAAATAAATCCAAGTCCAAGCAGGCTACCAGCCGCCGCAAGCTGCTGGATAAGCTCACCGTTGAGGAGCTGCCCGCTTCAAGCAGAAAGTACCCCTACATCGGCTTCGAGCCCGACCGCGAGCTGGGCAAGGAGATACTCCGCATGGACGGCGTCTGCAAGAACAACGAGAACGGTGAGCCGCTGCTGAAGAACATCACCTTCACCCTCGGCCGCACCGACAAGGTAGCTATCATAGGTCATTCAGAGCAGGCTATCACGGCGCTGTTCGAGATAATGGCGGAGCAGTGTGAGCCGGACGCGGGCACGATAAAGTGGGGCGTTTCGACCTCGCGGTCGTACTTCCCGAAGGACAACAGCGCCTTCTTCGACGGCTGCGAGCTTTCCATCGTGGACTGGATGAGGCAGTACACGACGGGCGAGGACACGGACACCTTCCTGCGGGGATTCCTGGGGAAGATGCTGTTCTCGGGGGACGACATCTACAAGAAAGTTGACGTGCTGTCGGGCGGCGAGAAGGTGAGATGTATGTTCTCGCGGATGATGCTGTTCGGCTCGAACGTGCTGCTGCTCGACCAGCCGACGAACCATCTCGACCTTGAGTCCATCACGGCGGTGAACAATGCGCTGAGGGATTTCAAGGGCGTGGTAATTTTCACAACGCACGACCACGAGATCATGCAGACGGCTGCGAACCGCATTATCGAGATCACCGATGACGGTTGTATTGATAAAGTCGGTACGTATGAGGAGTATCTGGAGTGGAAGGCAGCCCGCGGAGAGAACTAAGCAAACGTGGGCAATAAAGCGGGTCCAAACCTCAGAGTTCCACCAACAGACAAAAGAATACATTCCCTAACTAACAGGAGTTGAAGAAAAATGTCCGAAACAATAAGCCGTACCTGCGGCTGCTGCGGTACCGCATTTCATCAGACAGTGCCCGATAAAAGCAGCGAAAAGCCGGGGTTCTTCTATGACCTCGACAACCGCCCGCCCGAGCCCGCAAGAAGCGAGCTCTACCGCCAGATCTTCCGCTGCCCCGAGTGCGGGTTCTGCATGGGGCCTAAGGACAGAAAGGCAGCGCGAGAGTTCGTTGACTCCGAGGCGTATAAGTCCTGCGAGGGCAACGACCTGCCTGAGGGCGTCGGCGCCGATTACTACCGCGTGGGAATGGCCGCCGAGCAGGATAACGATATCCAGACCGCTCTCGCTGCCGTGATACGCGCGGCGTGGTTCTTCGATGACACCGACGACGACGCAAACGCCGTCAAGTGCCGCGGGAAATATATCGAGCTGTTCAAAAAGCTTCGCGGCAACGACTCGGGTGCGCTGGTGGTGGCGGCTGACGTCTACCGCCGCTGCGGCCGCTACGGTGAGGTGGCGGAGAGCCTCAAAAACCGCTGGTTCCCCGACAGGCTCACCCGGCAGATAATCGAGTACGAGGCACAGCTCGCAGACGCGGACGACAGGGCGGCGCACTCGCTCAAAGACTGCTTTGACGTGATAGACGGAGACAAGTAAATAAGCGCCCGCGCAAGGGCTGAATATATGGAATACTATTGGAGGAATCTGCTATGGCATTTTCGGTAGCAAACATTTTCAGCAGCAATATGGTGCTGCAGAAGGGCAAGAACGTCGCCGTGTGGGGCGAGGCTGAGGACGGCGCGGTCGTCACCGCTGAGATAAACGGCAGTACCGCCGAGACTGTCGCAAAGGACGGCAGATGGCAGCTGGCGCTCCCGCCTATGGAGTACGGCGGACCTTACACTCTGACTGTCAGGTGCGGCTCTG
>CAMVIL010000163.1 GCA_947167535.1 uncultured Ruminococcus sp.
ACGGATCTTTTGATCAATACGATCTTCCGCTACTTTGCCGAGACCGAGGGCGCGCCCCACAACACCATCACGCCCATCGCCCGCCGCAGGGGCGAGGACTACGAGCTGGACCTGGTGCTGCGCAACAACATCACCACCGCCGAGCACCCGCTGGGCGTGTACCACCCTCACGCGGAGCTTCACCACATCAAGAAGGAGAACATCGGACTTATCGAGGTGATGGGTCTGGCAGTGCTGCCGAGCAGGCTGAAGTCCGAGATGGAACTGCTGGCGAAGGCAATGGCGGACGGCGGGGATATCCGCGGCGACGAGGTGCTCTCGAAGCACGCCGACTGGGCGGAGGATATCCTGTCGCGGTATGATGTGACCGCCGAGAATGTTGACGAGGTGCTTCGCGGGGAGATCGGAAAGGTGTTCTCCACGGTGCTGGAGCACGCGGGCGTGTATAAGCGTGACGATGCCGGCAGACAGGCGTTTATGAGGTTTGTTGACGCGGTGAATGAGTAAGCACTGCCGCTGGCAATAAAGCGGGTGCAGCGTGCCCATTTGCGCCGCAAGGCGCAACCCGACCACTCACCCCCAGCTCCGCACAAGCAAACCCGTTTCCGGATAGTGTCCGGAATACTTTTGAAATAGAGCAAAAAACTATGAAAATACCGCGTTTTGATTGTGTGAAACGTCAAAATATCACAGTGGTAAAAAGCAAAAATGTGATAAATTACAAATTATTTTATTTCACATTTTAGTAATATTCTATTATCAAAATGATTGTAAAATTAATGTAAAGAAACGCCGCGCAAAGGCTGCATGACGCTTTTTGTGCGGCGCTTTATTTTGTTGAAAAAATCAGCCTTGCCGTGCCTTGGCGCACGGATAAATTCTGGAGGTGATAGAGTGTTTCTTTCGGGAACAGCGCCCGCCAATGTCAGCTATCTGGCGGGGTCGATATCCGAGGAGATACAGGAACAGATAAAGTGCGAGGTGGTTTTCCGTATACCTGTGCCGTTTGTGGACGGCGGTATACCCGTCTATGAATCTACTGTGGTAACGTGGATAATCATGGCGGTCGTGGTCATTCTTTCCATAATACTGACCCGCAACCTGAAACTTGTGCCCGGCAAAAAACAGATGGCTCTCGAGACCTGCATAGGCTGGATACGAAACTTCTGCCGCGATAACATCGGTAAGGATGGCGACAGATATATGCCGTATCTCGGCTCGGTGCTCATCTACATAGGCTTCGCCAACATCATCGGAATGTTCGGTCTGAAGCCGCCGACCAAGGACCTCAGCGTTACGGCAGCACTTGCACTTATGAGTATCATACTCATCGAGGGTGCGACGATGAGGAAGCACGGCTTCCTCGGGTTCTTCAAGCACTTCGCACACCCTACAGCCATAATGGCGCCGATGAATGTGATGGAGATAGGTATCAGACCCCTGTCTCTCTGCCTGCGACTTTTCGGTAACGTGGTAGCCGCGTTCATCATCATGGAACTGATAAAATATGTGGTTCCCGTAGTGCTGCCCACGGTTTTCAGTCTGTACTTCGACATCTTCGACGGATTCTTACAGGCATACATCTTCGTATTCCTGACTTCGCTGTTTATCAGTGAGGGCGTGGAGGAAGAATAAACAAGAGCGGCAAAGACCGCGACACTAACAAGTAATATCAAAAAGGAGAATAAAAAAATGTCTATTGCATTAGGAGCTGCTATCGCAGTATTAACAGGTATAGGAGCAGGAATCGGTATCGGTATGGCAACAAGCCATGCTTGTGAGGCGATCGCAAGACAGCCCGAGGCTGCTAAGGATATCAGAAGCTCGATGCTTATCGGCTGCGCACTTGCAGAGGCTACCGCTATCTATGGTCTGCTGGTGGCTATCATGCTTATCTTCGTAGCAAAATAAAGAGCCTTATCAAGAAACAGAAATTTCAAGAAAGGGCGGACATTAGATATGTTGAATATTGATATCTGGGATATCCTGTGGACTGTGATAAATCTGCTGATATTCTTCCTGCTGCTGAGGAGATTCCTCTTTAAGCCCGTCGTTGAAATGATGGAGCGCAGGGAACAGATGATACAGGATGACCTCGACAGCGCAAAGGCTGCCAAGGAAGAATCCGAAGAGCTGAAGGCTAAATATGAGGCCGAACTCGCAGACGCGCATAAGGAAGCGGTGAAGATCGCAAATACCGCAAAGAAGCGCGCTGAGGCTGAGAGCGCAGAGATAATCGCTGACGCGCACAAGGAGGCTGAGAGCCTCATCTCAAACGCGCAGGAGGCTATCGAGCGCGACAGACAGGAGGCGATCGAGGCTGCAAGAAGCGAGATCGCAGGTCTTGCTGTTATGGCGGCTTCCCGCGTTATTGCAAAGAATATTGACGAAGACAGCAACCGTGAGTTCGCGGAGCAGCTGCTTGCTGAGGTAGGTGCGGATAATGACTAACGAACAGATCAAAGCCGTTGCCCGCAGACTTCTCGACAGAGATGTGGCTCATGACGATATCCGCGAGCTGACAGAGGTCTGGAACGGCAGCGAGGAGCTGAGAACGGCTCTGCTCTCACCCGCAGTTTCCGCTGATGAAAAGGAAAGGGTCGCTAAGAAGGCTTTCGCTCCCGCAGGGGCGGAGTGCGTGAAGACTCTCATGGACGAGGGCGCCCTTGCAGACCTGCCTAAGGTCGTTGAGGAATACGAGCAGCTCAAGCTCAGACAGCAGAACGCTATCGTATGTAAGCTGACCTGCGCCGAACAGCCCTCGGAGATTCTCGCCGAGGAGTTCAGAAGCGTTATCAGAAAGCGCCTCGGTGTCAGTGAGGTCATCCTCGACATCGTTGTGGACGATACGCTTATCGGCGGATACGTGCTCGAGGCGGACGGCAAAGTCTACGACAAGAGCATAAAGAACGTTATGAAGAGCCTGCAGGGAGAACTCAGACGCAAGGCGGCGGGCGACCGCGGCAGCGGCGACGTTATCTCCATGCTCAAGAGCGAGATCTCTAACTTCGAGGCTAAGCTCGAGGTGGCGGAGAGCGGCTCGGTCATATCTATCCACGACGGTATCATCAACGTGTTCGGACTGGGCAGCGTTATGTACGGCGAGCTGGTAGAGTTCGAGACGGGCGTTAAGGGAATAGTACAGAACATAAACGACGATTCGGTGGGCGTGGTGCTGCTCGGTTCCGAGCACGGGCTTACCGAAGGCTCTAAGGTGATACGCACCCGCAAGAAGGCGGGCGTGCCTGTGGGCGAGGCTTTCGTCGGAAGAGTAATAGACGCACTGGGCGCGCCGATTGACGGCGAGGGTCCCATCGAGGAGTCGGACTTCTACCCCGTAGAGGCAGAGGCTCCCGGCGTTTGCATAAGAAAGAGCGTATCGGTGCCGCTGCAGACGGGTATACTGGCGATAGACTCCATGTTCCCCATAGGCAGAGGTCAGCGTGAGCTCATAATCGGCGACAGACAGACCGGTAAGACCTCTATCGCCATTGATACTATCATAAATCAGAAGGGCAAGGACGTCATATGCGTCTACGTCGCTATCGGACAGAAGGCTTCGACCGTCGCACAGGTCGTGAATACCCTTAAAAAGTTCGGAGCTATGCCGTATACCGTCGTTGTATGCGCCTCCGCGAGCGACCCTGCCCCCTTCCAGTACATCTCGCCGTATTCCGGTACGGCTATTGCCGAATATTTCATGTCAAAGGGCAGAGACGTCCTCATCGTGTACGACGACCTCTCCAAGCACGCCGTCGCATACCGCGCGATGTCGCTGCTGCTCCACCGTCCGCCCGGACGCGAGGCTTACCCCGGCGACGTTTTCTACCTGCATTCGAGACTTCTCGAGCGCTCGAGCCGTCTCGACGACGAGCACGGCGGAGGCTCGCTCACGGCGCTCCCTGTCATAGAGACGCTTGCAGGCGATATATCGGCTTATATCCCCACAAACGTCATCTCTATCACCGACGGACAGATCTTCCTAGAGAGCGAGCTCTTCAATTCGGGTCAGCGCCCGGCTGTAAACTACGGACTCTCGGTATCGCGTGTCGGCGGTGATGCACAGACCAAGGCAATGAAGAAGGCTGCCGGAAATCTCCGTATCGACCTTGCCCAGTTCAAGGAAATGGAGATCTTCACGCAGTTCTCGTCGGAGCTCGACCAGTCCACAACGGAGCTGCTCGCGCACGGACGTATGCTCACGGAGCTGCTCAAGCAGCCCCTCTATAACCCGATGCCGCACTACAAGCAGGTCATACTGCTCTATGCGGCTCAGCACGGGCTTTTCGAGTACGTGCCGCTCGGCGACCTCAGAGAGCATATCACCGACCTGATGACATATATCGAATCCTACGGACAGGATATCATCTCCGAGATAGATGAGAAGAAGGT
>CAMVIL010000164.1 GCA_947167535.1 uncultured Ruminococcus sp.
TATACGGATGGTGTGCAGACGGCCTGTGGACAAGGCTCGGCACAGATGGGTCCACCCCACAAAGTTTGTCGAGTGCATTTTGATCATTTGATTTCAGTATATTCATAGCATCTCGCAAGAAATGCGGTTGACAACAACTCGGCTTGTGGTATTATATATTGAACAGCACAAATAGATCTTTAAACAAAAACGCACTTCGGGATGATTTGACGAAGTGCGTTCTTTATTAATGCTTATTTCACAGGACTGTTTACAAATTGTATTCGCCGTGCGCTTACTTGCACTTGACGCTCTTCACAACGCTCCACGCGCCGTAGCACTTATTTCTCGAAGTGCTTACATACGCGCGTACTCTGGCGTAATACTTCTTGCCCTTCTTCAGACCCTTTACAGTCTTGCCGGAATTGGTGCCGTTCTTCACCCACGCGGTCTTCACGCCGCTGGTGAAGCTCTTGTTTGCGGCTACCTGAACCTGATAACCGTTGACACCGCCGCTCGCCAATGACCATGTCAGCTTGACCGAGCCGGTCTTGGGACTTGTCAGCTTCTTTGCGGTCACCTTTTTCGGCTTGATGAGGAAGCTGCTCCATGCGGTGCCGGTGTAGTCTCCCTTGCCCTTTGCGATAGCGTACGCCTCGCCGCACCGCTTGTTATGCTCGTAGGTCAGGGTGTAGTCGGTGCCTTCTGTGAGCTTCTTGCCATCGATGGTGACTTTCACGGCAGGCATCAGAGCCTTGCCTGTGTATGTCTTGTTGCTGACCTTGATGACAGCGGGATAGAGTCCCTTCAGGTCGGCGTCGGTACAGTGGAGGTTGGCGTTGAGCATGTGGTTGTTGGAGTCGCCGAAATTGATTTTGTTCCACTGCTTTAACTTGCCGCCGTAGTTTACATCGGTCAGGGCGTGGCAGCCGTCAAACGCTAAGATCTCAACTGAGGTCACGCTGGCGGGGATGGTAACGTTTGTTACCGCCTCGCAGAACTGGAAGGCGCCTTCGTAGATGAACTTAACGCCGTCGGGGATGGTCACGTCCTTGAGGCTGATGCAGCCATAGAATGAATAAGCTTTTATTTCCGTCAGACCATCGGGGATCTTAATGCTTTCAAGAGATTCGCACATAGAAAATGCACAGATGCCGATACTTTTTACACTGTCGGGTATGGTAACACTTTTCAGGCTGTTGCAGGCGTAGAAGGTATCATTTTCGATAGCTGTGACACCATCGGGTATTACTGCGCTTTGCAGTTTGGTGCAGCCGTAAAAACTGGCGTCGCCGATGGTTTTCATGCTGTCGGGTATGATTACGCTCTTTAAATTAGTGCAGAAAGAAAATGCCTGATATTCGGTCTTTTTAACACCATTACTGATGGTCACCTTTTCCAGACAGCGGCAATTTGAGAATGCACACTCACCGATAGTTTTCACGCTGTCGGGAACTGTATATTCCGACGAAGTGTTTCCCGCAGGATATGTGTGAAGACGGGTCTTCTCTTTGTTGAACAGAACTCCGTTTACAGAAGTGAACTTGGCGTTTTCGCTGTCGACCTTTATGCTTCTGAGGTCGTCACAATTGGCAAATACGCAGGGCTCGATCTTTTTGACGCCTGCGGGGATAGTAACGCTTTTCAGGCTTGAACAGTTATTGAATGCCGCACGTTCGATCTTTTCCAGAGCAGCAGGAAACTTAATGCTTTCGAGTTTTTTGCAGCCATCGAAAGCGTTATTGCCGATCTTTTTAACACCCGCAGGGATATTGATCTTCTGCAGAGCGGAGCACTGGTAAAATGCACAGAGCTCGATAGATACGATCCCTGAAGGGAGCTTCACATTTTTGATCTCATTGTCACCAAAAAATGCCTGTTGGCCGATCTTTGTGACTTTCTTTCCGTCTATTTTAGCGGGAACAGACACATCGGAGTCGTGACCTAAATAAGCGGTGATGGTGACAGTGTCGCCCCAGATCTGATACTCGAAATCTTTTGCACTGGTGCTCACTTCATTCGCATCAGCTTCGGGAGCGGTATCTTCTTCGGGCTCGGAAGAGTCCTCATACGTTAAGAGCCCGTCGCCGTCTGTGCTTCCGAGAATGTTCGCGCTTGCATGAATGTTCGCAAACTCGCTGACAGGTGCTGCCGTGCCCCCTGCGACTACCGCGAGGGCTAACAATGCCGAGATCATCCTTTTTTCCATTTTCTTCTGTCCTTTCTTTTGTTGGTCGTGGTTGTAATTACAACTTTCTTTTCTTCTGACAATTGTTATTATACAACTTTTAAGAAAATTTGTCAATTGTATTATTTTAATGTTTTTAGATATAAATATCAGCTTTACCGAAATAACAGCCCGTGAGCAGCAGAGCAGACTAAGGGGAATCATGTATTGACTCCCCGAACTTTTTGCGCTAAAATAATAAGTGAAAAAAATTTTTTTCTCTGTGAAACTTTTTTGCGTTTTTTGCTGTCTATTGTTATGAAAGGCGACAACGGCGGCCGCGGCGGGAAAAATTTTTTTAAAACAGATGAAACTTTTTCCCGCTTACGACCGACTATTATTACGAAAGGAGGCGGCGCGGTCATGGACGAAGTTAAGGAACGCTTTGAAAAAATATATAACAGCACCTACGATTACCTCTACAAGTACCTGCTCATCAAGGCAGATACTCATGAAACGGCGGAGGATATACTGCAAAGCGTTTACCTTGCATTCTACAAGAAAATGCAGGAGGGTGCGAATATCCTTCAGCCGAAGTTCTATCTTCTCAGAATGGTCAGGCATAAGCTTGCCGATCACTATCGTACAAAGACGGTGACCGAGAGCGTAGACGAGGTTGGCGAGATAGTAGACGAGGAGGCTTTGCGGCAGCTGGAACGGAGCGACAGTTACATCTACGAAGAAGTGATGGAAAAGCTGAAAGCTGCCGATGACCTTACATACCGCATCTATCTGCTGCACTTCGGCTATGACCTTACCATCAAGGAAACAGCAAAGGCGCTGGGCGTCAGCGAGATGACGGTGAAGAACAAGCTTTACCGGTCGCTCAAAAAAATAAAGATCGAAATGAAGGAGGGCGGAATATATGCGTAATTCAGATGCAGTCAAGAGATATAAATTAGAGACAAAGCAGAGAATACTCAACAACGTTTTTGAAGCGGCAGAAAAAGAAACGTCCGCTGCCCGTCCCTCGGACAACAGCGGAATAGATAACGGAACAAAAGTAATATACACAGAGAAAAGCGGGATGATAACTATGAAAAGTACACAGCTCAACGAAGTAAAAAGCAGGAAGTTCGGCGCGGTTGCCGCTGCCTGCGCTATCCTTGCAGTGGGAGGCGGGATAGCTTTATTCTCAAATCAGGACAGGCTCCCCACCGATGACATCTCTCGCCGCGCGGTGATAACCCTCGACAGCGTTGCCGACGACAGCAAAAATGACGCTCCCTCGGAAGATTCAGTTGCCCCCGACGGCGTGCCCACATTTGACGAGCTCCTCTCTTCCACAAGATCCGTCATCGCGGCTACGGTAGAAAGCGCCGAGCCCGCGACCATCGTCAGAGACGGCGAAGAAGTAAACTGCATAAAGTACGTCGTGAGCGGCGAGTACGAATACATCTCGGACACAAATGAGCTTCGCTGCCGACTGGGCGATCTGGACTCGGTAACTATATACCAGCCCGTGCCCGACGGCTTTGAGCCTGAGCTCGGATTTGGCGATGCTGCACTTTTCATGGCAGGAAGCGACCCGTCGGTGGAAGGCGATGTGAATATCACCGCAGTCAACGGCGTGTTCGTATACAACAGCAGCGAACACAGATACGTCAGCGTATGCAGCGGCAGCATCGATGTGAGCACCGCACTGCGCGGCTTTGTCATCGACCAGGTCCTGACAGGCCGCAGCAGCAGCTCTGTTGCCAACTGGCTCCAGCTGTTTGGAGAGGACGCGGACTACGGTGAAATGTACAGCGAAGACTACCCCAACGACGCCGCCATCGTCAGCTGGGACGACGGGGCGGGCAGACTCACCGTATCTGTCAACCACAGCCCGCAGACCCAGAAGATACAGAACATCATTAAAGGCGAAGAATCTCTCGCCTGTGACCTCGCCGTCGGGGACGACATCGCCGCCCCCGCTGCCGATGATTCCGGCAAGCTGGACATCAGTCTGTATCAAGCGGATTATTTCCCCGACAGGACTGCCGCTCTCTTTACGGTCAGCGTTCTGCCAAAGGAGGGCTCGGGAGTCGTATTCAACGACAGCACCATCTATCAGCTCGACTATGATATCGAGAAGGGTATCGGCGAGCTCAGCAGAGACTTCAACGCCGATGCAGTCCTCGCGTCCGAAGGCTGCTACGATCCCGCGACAGGCGGAC
>CAMVIL010000165.1 GCA_947167535.1 uncultured Ruminococcus sp.
CTATTATATCGGCTACATGGTAGTGGTGTTCATACTGCTGTATATCGCGGTGTACACGGCTCAGAATTTCCACAAGGACCGCACTTTCAGAGTGTGCCGCGAACTGGCGGCGGGCTCCTTCATCGCGGCGCTGCTCACGGCATTCGTGTGGCTGCCGTCGCTGATACAGTACTTCCACTCGGGCAGAGGCTTCACCACCGTCCACGAGACGCTGGAAAAGACAAAGATGCAGTCGGCCTACACCACCATCTACCCGATGCTCATGTGTCTCTGCTTCCCGATAGTGATAGTCGCCGCGGATATCGTCTCCAAAAGAGAGCGCACCAAGGCGAACGACCGCTGGCTGATAATGCTGGGGCTTACTCTGATACCCTTCTTTATCGAGCCGATAAACAAGATGTGGCACACGGGAAACTATATGTCCTTCCCCTGCCGCTACGGCTTTATGACGATATACCTCATGCTCTACTGCTCGGCGTATGCGCTGGAAAAGGCTCCCGAGCGCAAGAAGGGCATACCCGCGTACCTGATAGCCGCCGTCGGCTCTGCGCTTGCGATCTACGGCTGTTACCGCTATGGATACGTCACAAGGCTTGCCAACGACGAAAAGATAAGCAGATACGCCTACACCCTCTGGGGCAACACCGACTCTTTTGAGCTTATACTCGGTGTGTTCTTCATGACCCTCGTGGCTTACGGCGTGCTGAGATTCTTCTACGCCAGAGGTATCTTCCCGAAGACTGTATTCCTGTTCCTCTGCACCGTTGTCTTTTTGATGGAAGTCTCGGTGAACTCGGGGATATACATCACCTACTCCGCGGAGAGAAACGAAGAGACCAACGCCGCGCAGGGGAGAGTCTACGACCTTGCGGGCAGGATAGACACCGACAGCGGTGATGAGGGCTTTACACGCGTCAAGTCCTTCTCTAAGGTGTTCAACAACAATATGATAGGTGCGCTGGGCTACAACTCCATCGCACATTACACCTCACTCAACGACAGAGACTACATGGAGTCGATGCGTATGTGGGGATACACGGGAGTCTGGATGGAGACCGGCTCGGTAGGCGGCACACGCCTTTCCGATGCGGCACTGTCGATAGGCTACGAGCTCAACGGCGGCTGCAACGGCAGTGAGGAAGTTTACAGCTCCGACGCGGGATTTATCCACAAGTTCCCCCAGTGTATGCCGATGGGCATACTCACCGACAAGGGTTCGCTGGACGGGTGCGAGTACTTCGACGAAAATGCTGACCGCACCTCGGTTCAGGAGCTTCTCAGCGAAAAGCTTCTGGGCGAGCAGATAATCGAGAGGTATTCCCCCTCGAAGCCTGTCGAGAAGAAGGGTGACAAGTACCACGTCAACAGCGGCGCGGTGCTGGTTTACCACATAAATATCAAGGGAAGCCGCGAGGTTTACTTCGACTGCTACGACGAGTTCTCCAACCATCTTTCCGAGCCGACATACGACTCCTTCAAGATTAAGGTGAACGACGAGGTAGTGCGGGACAAGTACCCCGAGGGGAGCGTCAACGGCGTGTACGCGCTGGGCGAGTTCTCCGACTGCACCCTTACTGTGGAGATAGTCTGCAAAAAGTCGGTGGACTGCCGCTCGCTGGGGATGTTCGGACTTGATACCGAGCGCTTCGCCGAGCTTTGTCCGCAGGTGGAAGGCATAGGCATGACCCGCGACGGAGGCAGGCTCAGCGGCAAGGTCAACCTCGGCGAGGACAAGACCTGCTTCATAAGCGTGCCCTACAACGACGGACTGAAAGTCAAGGTAAACGGCAAGTCTGCGGAGTATTCCCGCGTTTTCGGCGACTTTATAAAGGTAGACCTGCCTGCTGGCGAGAACGAGGTCACGGTGTCGATGGTGCCTAAGGGCTTTGTGGCAGGCGTGCTGATATCTCTGGCGGGAGCGGCGCTTCTTGCGGTGTATCTGCTCTTTGCGAAGAAGCTGAAAAACACCGCCATAGCTGACAAGGCAGTTACCGCCATACTGATGACAGCTTCGGTAGTGACCTTCTTTATGGTCTACATCTACCCGCTGGCGGTAAAGATAGGCTCGCTGGAAGACCCGCCGGTAAAGTAAAAGGGGACAACGATTATGAAAACGCTTAACAGAATCGCCGCTCTGCTGGCAGCTGCGGCATTGACGATCAGCTTCTGCTCCTGCGGGAAAAGAAGCGAAAACAAAAACATGGGCGGTACTGTCGCTGCGACATCGGAGGCGGCAACGGATTCGGTATGCGAGAAAGAGCAGACGACCGCTTCGGAAGTGCTCGACAAGCTGAGCGAAAGCGGGCTTTGTCCCGAACTGGACGAACGCGCCGACTACGGCTCCGACGTTTTCACAAACGCCTGCGACAAGCTGTACTCCGAGCCTGCGGAGAGCTTCTCCGACGGCGGGATAATGTTCGTATCCAGCGGTGCGGCCGCCGACGAGATATCGGTGCTTAAAAGCGACAGCGCCGACTGTCAGAAACTCCTGGAGGACAGAAAGCAGAGGCGCTATAAAGACTTCGAGGGCTACGCGCCCGCGGAGCTTGACAAGATAGACAAGGCAAGGATATTTGAAGCAGGCGGGCTTTGGATACTGATTATTTCCGACAAGGCGGAGGACGCCGAGAAGTTCATCTGCGGATAGAAATAAGGAAAGGAGCGGGTGCGGGTGAAAAAGACGATAAAGCTTTTAGTGTATACGCTGGTGTTCTCGATAGTCTGCACTCAGCTGGTACTTTTCATAGCCGACCGTGCGGGCTTGACAATGCTTCGGCAGAAGAACATGGCTACGCTGATATACAGCTGCTGCGTGGCGATAGCGGGCATCGTCCTCATCGAACGAAACCGCATACCGCGGCTGCCGACGGTACGCCTCAGAGAGGTGCTGGAGACCGACGGCTACACGAACGAGTACTACGCCCTGATGCTCCGCTGGCACGACGCCTGCATAAAGCGCGGCTACACCCACACCGCGCGGCTGACCTTAGCCGAGTCGCTGATAGACGGCGGACACATCGGCGAGGGTCTGGAGATACTGGAGAAGCTCAACGTCGACAAGCTGGGGAGCGCGCATAAGCGGGTGTACTATAACACTCTGCTGTATGCGGCGGTGTCGCAGGGGGATATCAAGGCCGCCGACGGCATCTATGAGAAGGCGCGACCATGGCTGTACACCGCATCTTCGAGGAATATAGCCGCTTCGGTCAAGCACACCCTCGGCTGTTACGAATACCTTCGCGGCGACGTAAAGCGTGCGGAGACACTGTTCATGCAGGCGCTTGACAGCAGACCCGCGGCAGATGTCATCTGCGAGATAAAGATGGCGCTGACCCTGTGTTACCTCGACACGGGAAGGCTGGAGCTTGCAAAGGAGCAGGCCGACAGCGCAGCACAGTTTGCGGCAACACTGCCGCTTCAGGAAAAACTTGAACGCACCCGTGAGCTCTCGGAAGAGGTCTTCCGTCAGAGGCTCTCGGAGACAGCATAAAACAGACAAGGAGAGAAATGAAATGGGACTTAATCTACTGGTTGAAGAGACGACGGGTATGCAGAATATTTTCACACCGCTGACCCCTACTACTCATGTGGTGTTCTGCATAATCGCAACGATAGTTTATCTGCTTCAGTTCTACAGACGCGGATCGTGGCATTACATACTGATAATGCTGGCGGTGGATCTTACCTTCCTGACCCAGACACCTGTGTGCAGAGGCCAGAGCTCGGTAGCCGTGCTGGGAGCTATTGAAGCGGTCGTGCTGATCGCGGCATTCATCGTTTATCTGCCCTACGGCAAGAAGCTCAAGGCGCAGGCGGCGGCCGCAGACGCCGAGACCGACAAGGAGAACGAGCGTCAGAAGCAGGCGGAGCTCGCGGAAGCCGAGAAGGACTCCAAGCCCGTTGACAACGCATTCGAGGACTGAGCATGAAAAAACGCATAAGACTCACGATACTAGATTCCGAGACGGTCACCAAAGGGGACGTCTCGCTGGACGGCATAACGGCTCTTGCTGACAGTCGGGTCTTCGGCTTTACGCCAAACGACAAGCTGGCGGAGGTCATCGGCGATTCCGACGCCGTTATCTGCAACAAGTGCCTTATCACCGAAGAGGTGTTCGCCGCCTGTCCGAATCTTAAATACGTCGGGCTGTTCGCCACGGGCTACAACAACGTAGACCTCGCCGCCGCCGACAGACGGGGAGCGGCAGTCTGCAACGTGCCCGCATACTCTACCTACGCGGTGGCACAGCACACCTTCGCGCTGATACTCGACCATTACAGCCGCGCCGCAGAGTACGAAAAGGACACGGCTGAGGGCGGCTGGATAGACTACAAGGTGTTCTCCCG
>CAMVIL010000166.1 GCA_947167535.1 uncultured Ruminococcus sp.
TACTCTGCCCATGAATCTTATCCTTCGTCTTATCTTCTTCATAGCTCAGCCCTCTGTCTGTCCGCGGCTGCGGTGTTCCTCTATCAGCATGGAAGTGTTCTCGCTGAGCTCCGAGAACAGCGCGTTCCTGCCGCTTTTCGCCAGACGCTTGAACGCCGCGATAAGCACTTTCTGCTGCTCGGGAGCCAGCCGCCTGAGCGCACCCAGAACCGCTCCGTATGAGTGAAACCTGCTCCTGCTAAGCTCCGAGAACGTCTCGGCTTCGGGAGCTTCCAGTACGTCGAATATCGCCTTGACCAGCATACGCCTGCTCTCGTCGTCCATGCTGGACAGCCATGAGCTCATGGTCTTGTTGATGATGCTGCCTGTCGTCGAGAGCTCCTGCGCCTGTTCCAGACGTGTGCCTTTGAGCTGCCAGCTGTATATGCTGTGCTGCCCGATGCCCGAAGCGCTGCTCCTGACGATGCTGTGGTGGACGTTTGCCGTAAGCAGCTGCCCCACCAGCGAGCTCTCGGGAATGATGCTCTCTATCCTGCCGATTATCCTGCGGTACTCCTCCGAGCTTGCCGTTTCGTCGCGGAATCCTGGACCGTCGAGGTCGAATATCCTGTCGATGCGGCTGCGGATACCGTCGTTGCACTTCATCGCCGAGTAGACCGAAAGGTTGCCGCCCTTCGAGTGTCCGCCCAGTATCAGTCTGTATTCGCTGTCGGAGAGGTTGTCGTTCAGATAGCTCACCGCCCGCTTCTGGGAAGGCGTCTCGTTTAAGTAGCTGAAATTGAAGTCTTCCTTCCAGCCGACTATCGTGTCGTCGGTGCCGCGAAATGAGACGAACCGCCTGCCGTCGGGCAGTATGCAGGTGAGTGCCGCGAACTGCTTGCCCTGACCGCCGCTTGTCTCGCTGATGTAGCCGTCCAGCATTATATTGCCGAACCTGACGGTGCCTTTGAGCTTCTCTATCAGCTCGCAGTCTTCCTTGAAGCTGATTATCCTGAGCTTCTCGGGGACTTTTTCGGGGTCGAAGCGCATAGCCGCCACTGTGAGCGGCACGGGTCTGCCGAAGCGCTCCTCTATTATCCCCTCGAAGGGGACGTAGCTCAGCTGCGCCAGTATCAGCGCATCGATGGTGCAAAAGGGCGACACCTCAAAGCTGAGGTCGCCGCGCCAGTCTATGTAATCAAGTATGTTTGCCATTGTCAGGACTTCTTTCTGCGCCGTCTTACGGCTGCGATACCTACTGCTGCCACAGCGGCAGCCGCTCCGCACATAAGCAGAGCCGAACTGTTTTTTCTGCGCCTCAGACGGTTGATGATTCCTTCTTCGGGCTGTTCTGAAAGCTCCGACAGCCGCCCGCCGCTGCCGTCCTTGAATTCGCTGTCGCTGCCGTATTCCAGCGCGTCCAGTTTAAGCCTGCCCGAGCTTACCGTGATCTTCGCCGTGTGCTCGCCGTAGCCCAGACTGTACCTGTGCCATACCGCCTGCTTTGCCGCCGAGCCGCTTATCTGCTCGGCGTCGGCGATGACGCTTCCGTCCAGCTCGACGGTGATGACCGCGCTGTCAGCGGTGCCGATAAGCGCCAGACTGTCGCCGGTGAAGGAGAACTCAAGGCTGCCGTCCGATGTCTCGGAGCTTGTGCGGTCGTGGCAGGTGAAGCTGTCGGAAATGTTGTGAGTCCAGTCGCCGCTGAAGGTAACCGAGCTGTCCAGCTGATCTCTGCGGTTGACGTAGCCCGTAAGCTCCGACGGGAGTATCTCTAAATTGTCGAAGCGGTTGTTCTCGTAAGCGCTGAGCAGAGCCGCCCGCCCAGAGAATGTCACCGCACCTTCGGCGGTCACAGAGGAAAGCGGCACGCCGTCAACGGCCGCCGAGATAACGTCGCCTTCGGCAAGGACAGACACCGTGTGCCACTCGTCGGGGTCGAAGTCCGAAACGCTGCCTTCGTCCAGCAGGTCGGTCATGTGCCTGAGCTCCCAGCGTCCGTCGCCGAACACCACCATGCTGTACCCGCTCCGCGACTGCGGCGCAGAGGAGTTTATGTACCTCGCCGCCACGCCCGCATAGTTGTCGGCAGAGCCGCTTGCCAGCAGGATATCCGCCGTCACCGAATAGTTTGCCCAGCTGTCGTCGCCCAGCGTGGTGACAGGCTCGGGAGTGCAGCCCCACTCCCTGCCGCGAAGCTCATGAGTGATCTTCTGCTCGATGACGTTCCCGCGCCGCTCGTCGGTCACGACCTCGAATGCACCGCCGATGTCGGTGGTGTATCGCGGCGCGCAGCCCCGCTGGGGGAGATAGTTCTCCGAGAAGTCGCGGTACTCAAAGTCGTCAGAGTAGGGGAGAGTCAGGCGGCTGTCGGCGTTAGGCTGTTCCGGCGGCTCCGGAGTCACTCCCAGAGTCGTCACCGTCACCATAGAATAAGGCTTAACGGTGAGGGTGTAGCCGTAGCCGCCCTCCGTCTGCTCCGGAGTGATGGACATTACGTTTCTCAGGTAGTTCCTGTCGTATTCGCTGCCGCCGTCGGGGCCGCGAGTCTCCCACACCTGAACGGTTTCCCCCGCCTTGCCGAGTCCGGTGACTTTCACGCTGTACCTTCGCTCTGAAGCTGTGTTGTTGACGTAAACGGTGGAGTAGTCCCCCGTCTTGGGGTCGGTGAGGGTCATGTAGTTGTCGGTGGTGTCATAGAGCGCGTGGTCTTCCTCGCGGCCGTCGCCGAAGCATCCGCTCCTGACGAACTGCCAGCCCGCCTCGGAAAAGAGGGAGAAATGCTCCGCCATGTAAAAGCCCTCGCCTATCTCGTAACAGCCCGACCAGGGCTCGTTGGCAGTGATAAGCTGCTTGGGAAAGTAGGTCGCCCCGCCGTAGTAAGCGGCAATGGCTGGCTGGAATTCGTACATCGTGTACCCGCCGTTCGGGTACATATTGACGATGCGTCCCGCCACGTCGAGAATGCTGTTCACTCCTGTGATGCCGATGCCGTCGGCGTTGACGGCGTACTTCGCCGCTGTGCATGGCGCGACGCCCTCGCTGTAAAACAGCTCCTTGTGGTATTCGGTCTTGACCCGCTTGGTGTTCTCGTCGGAGGTGGAGGTGTAGTGGACTCCCACCGCGTCGACGGCGTCCATAAGCTCGCTGTCAGAGAGCATCATTCGCGCACTGGCAAAGCCGCACTCCTCGTCGGCAATGAGTATCTTGATCCTGCCGTAGTCGTAGGGGGTGTCGGTCTCTGCTCTGAGGGACTTTGCGAAGAACTTTATCCACTTGTCGTCCACCGCACGTTCGTTGTAGTTGGGGTCGATGTAGTCAAACTTCAGCCCGTACTTCTCGTAGGCGGCGTCAAGGGTCTCCTTGAACCACTGATAGCGAAGCTTCATGCCCTCGCCGGGCTCTGCGTTGTTGACGTAAGCGGGCGCACCCCAGGATAGCAGCTCCAGAGTGATGTCGGGGTTTATCTTCTTAGCGTCGGCGGCGAGCTGAAAACCCGCGCCGCGTGTAACGTCGGCAGATTCGTCTGATGAGCGCTTGGTGGCGGGCTCAGTGCCGCTGGAGGAGTTGATATCCGCGCCGAGTTCGAGCTTTAGGTGAGTCATTTTCAGCGGCCCTTCGGGGTCGAACATCAGCTTCAGCAGATAGTCGTATACTTCTGGCTGTTCGAGCTTATAGTCCAGCAGCAGCCGCGATGAGTTGTTGGCGCTGACGACACCGAACCCGCGCCACCGGCTGTTTTCGGCGGTATCAGCGGTCTTGCCGTCGATGACGAGTTCCTTCATTTCATTTATCCTTTCGGTGCCGCTGTCGGCAGACGCAGTGCAGGGAAGCATAAGCGCCGCCATGCAGACGGCGCAGAGCAGAGCGGTCAGTTTTTTCAGTAGCATTGTTACCCCAGTTGTTTTCTTTTTGTATATAGCAAAAATAGCCCGCATCAAACGTTGAATCTGAACAGCACGATGTCTCCGTCCTGCATCACGTACTCCTTGCCTTCGGATCTCACCAGACCCTTTTCCTTCGCAGCATTCATAGAGCCGCAGGCCATAAGGTCGTCAAAGGCTACTACTTCGGCGCGGATGAATCCCTTCTCGAAGTCGGAGTGGATCTTGCCCGCAGCCTGAGGTGCTTTGGTGCCGCGCTTGATGGTCCACGCACGTACTTCCGGCTTGCCCGCCGTCAGGTAGGAGATAAGTCCCAGCAGGCTGTATCCCGCAGAGATGATGCGGTCAAGACCCGACTGCTCCAGTCCTAAGTCAGCGAGGAACATAGCTTTCTCCTCGTCGGTCATGTCGGATATCTCGGCTTCGAGCTGAGCGCAGATGGGGAAGACAGCAGAGCCTTCGGCGTCGGCG
>CAMVIL010000167.1 GCA_947167535.1 uncultured Ruminococcus sp.
GAAAGTTCCAAAAACGCTGTAATAGCGCGGTTTGCGTCCAACTTTCATTTTAACTTACAGTGCCCTTGGGGACCCATCAAGGGCAGGCGGCAAACGCGCTCTCCCAGTAAAACCGTCAAGGGCAGTCCGACTTAAAATGAAAGTTCGGAGAAAAGCCTTAGTTTATGGGGGTTTCCCGAACTTTCACTCTATTTATTTAGAGTGAAAGTTCGGATTTATTTTCCAACTTTCATTTTAAGTTTTTTCAGTGAAAGTTCCAAAAACGCTGTAATAGCGCGGTTTGCGTCCAACTTTCATTTTAACTCACAGTGTCTTAGAATCACAATTTATTAATAATATCAATAGAAGTTGAAGCCCGAACCGTTCCAGATGGCGGTCTCGGAGAAGGTCTTTACGGGGACTGCCAGTCTCAGCGCGTCGATGGAGCGCTGTGCGGCGTTTACCTTGACGTCGCTGTCAGCCAGCAGCTGTGTGGATATCGGCGTGCAGATGACGTTGTAGCTGCGCTTTGGCAGCTTGCCGAATACAGCTCTGTTCGCGCGGCGTGCGGCGTCGTTGACCACAGGCGCGTCGATGGTGATCTCGAAATTGTAGCTGAGGGTGCCGATGTAGTCGCCCCTGCCCGTTACCGAGATGAGCGCGGTGCCTGTGTAGATGTTGTTCTGATAGGTGCAGACGTAGTCAACGTCCTCTACAAGCTCGTTGGAGTTGGCTACTATGCGGAACTTCGGAGTGACGGGACGTCCCGTGAAGCCCGCTTCGGAAACGCACTCGATATAAGCGTTCTCGATGTTGACCTTGGTACGCGCCTGAATCTCTTCCGACTCGGTGTTGCCCGACATATTGTCGTTTATCACGATATACGGCACCAGCTTGTAGAAGTAGTTGGTACCCGAGAACAGTCTCTCGTCCTGAAAGATCGAGCCGCTCTCCACGGAAGCGATATGCTCGTACTCCCCGCCTGCCGTGCGGAAGACGCCAATGCCGTCAGCCTCGCTGATAGCCTTCCAGGTGAGCTTTATCTTGTCGTCGGTGATCTCATCGGCGGCGAATTTCTTGGCTTTGGTAAGGGTGATAAGTCCCTCTGCGTCGGCGCTGACCTTGTCTGCCACCGCCTCGAAGGAGTTGTTCTGGAGCAGAGCCCTGCCCTCTTTGGCGCAGATTATACCCAGCTCACCGCCCGAGAAGTCGTTGCCCTTGACCTTGATATCGGTGCCGCTGCCGCAGCCTGTGAGCTTCACGCCGTAGCCTGTGTTCTGCTTGATGACGTTCTTCTCCACCGTCATGCTGCCGCAGCCTGTGTCGAGCTTTACACCGCCCGTATCGTTGTCGGAAAGGTTGTTCTTGCTGACCTTAGAGTCGGTCATGCTCCTGCAGAGCACCGCAACGCCCGCGTTGCCCGACATGGTGTTGCCCTCGACGGTGACGGACTTGCAGTTTTCAAGATTCAGACCGCTCTTGCGGGAATTCTTGACTGTGTTGTCATTTATGTTGAGCGACGAGCAGTAGGTTATATTGCACAGCTGCACGTCGTTGCCGCCGTCAATGGTGGTAAAGGTGTTGCCGCTGACGGTGCAGGTGTTGGTATCGTTGATTTTCAGCGCCGCGTCGGAAGAGCGGACGATGTTGTTCAGGATGTCGATATTGTAGACATAGTAGTCCGCTTCGGGCATGGCAGAGGTAGCCTTGGTGTAGCCGCCGTAGACCTTGATGCCGAAGGGCCAGTCCTGCGCGGACGTGAGGAATGTAGAGATATCGTTGCCGCTTATGACGGTATCTGCGTCGTGGTTGATGTTTGAGGCTGCGGTGCCGAGTCCCGCTGTCGGCGGGAAGAAATGCTTGAAGTTCTCATCGGACATAAAGTTGAAGGTAATGCCCGCGCCGCAGTCGGAGATGGTGTTGTTCGTCACGGAGCAGCGGCGGTAGTTATAGAGCATCATGCAGAGGTCTTTTACATTATTAAAGGTATTGCCCGTGATGGTGACGTCGGTGTAATACTTGCCGACCACCGCCGTATGTGAACCTATGCCGCGCATGAGGTTCTTGAAGGTATTGTTGCGGATTATGATATTCTCGCAGGGGGTGTCGTCAAAGGGGGCGTAGCCTGCGAAGACCTCGTAGCAGTTCATGACGTCCAGCTGGATAGCTTCCTTGAGCAGAGCGCCCGAATATCCGCTGAAATAGCAGTTCTCGATGGTCATGCCGCTGATGCCGCCGCACTCGATGTGGTGACCGTTCTTGTTATTGATAATGGAAGTATTGCTGATACGGATATTTTTTGCGTGGCCGAAGCGTATATTTGAAAAGGCATACACGCCGCTGTAAGCTGAGGTATTGCCGTCCCATGTGCCGCCGCGGACGCTTATATTCTCAGAGCCCGAGTATCCGCCGACGCCGTTGTTGTCGTTCTTGAGCATACAGCCCGAGTTGTAGCATTTGAGCACCTTAGCTTCATCGTGGAGCAGCAGGTCGGTATTGGAGTATATCTTCAGCGAGCCGCTTATCTTATAGGTACCCTTCGGCAGATATACCATCACTCTGTCAGAAGGCGAACCGTGCTCGGCAGCGTAATTGAGCGCCGCCTGTATCGCATGACGGCTGTCCTTTTTGCCGTCGGGGTCTGCATTGTATTTCTTGACGACGTTTATCTTCTTTGAAGAGTCCGCATCGGTAAGCGAAGCTCCCCAGGCTCCCGAACCGCCTGCTGCGTGCGCCGTAACGGGCAGCGCGGCAAAGGCTGCGAGGGCTATCAGTGCCGTCAGAATGAATTTTGATACAGATGTTGTCATTTACTATTTTGTCCTCCGAAAATTTACACAATTTGCGTCTCTTTCTTTATTTATATAGAGATACAACTCTTATTATACCACACCCCCTCGGATATGTCAAGTTAAAGCCCTGCACTAAGCGGTCGATTTTCGTCATATCAACTAATGATAATACACTAAAATGTATAAACTAATGTTTTTTATGAATTATGCATATTTTCCATTGACAAATTATTATCTTTGTAGTATAATATAATTAACTAACTATATCAAGTAAAAGAATTGCCCCGTATAAGGGGGTAAGAATTCAAAAAAACGCCGTATTCGGGAGGCTTTTTCACGGGTCGGCGGCAGGTTACCGATATAGAGATCATTGCAAAGGGGGTGCGGCAGTGGCAGCTCAAACCGAAAAGACGGTAGACGGCGTTCGCGCAATTGAAATGTATTACCGCATTATCCGCGACATCTCCAGCGGCAACTGCGCTTTCTACCAGTCGCAGACCCGACTCAACACTCCGGGTATGGGCACGCTGATGCCCGAGACCTTCCGCGATGTATCTGAGGTCACCAGACAGTGCATCAGCCTTTTCGAGCTGGAATACGTTCAGGCGCTTGAGGCTGTGCAGAAATTTACCGAGAGAGAGCTCAGGTTCAGATGGCTGTCGGTATATATGCCGCCTAAGTATCTGCTTGAACCCGGCGTTGAGAAGAAGCTTGTCGACGTCACCGAGCGCCTTGAGGTGCCGACCACCAAGATATGCTTTACTCTCAGCGAAAAGCTGTTTGAAGAGACCGATAGCACCATTTCCGAGAACATCAAGAAGCTCAGGAACAGAGGCTTTCACTTCATGCTGACCGATTTCGGCGGCGAGGGCAGTCCTGTTATGAGACTTTCGGAATTTGAGGTGGATCACGTTATGCTCAGCCCCGAGATCACACAGTACATCGGCAGGGACGAGCGCTCGGACAACGCTGTAAAGGCGCTGATCGACTTTGCGTCAGACCTTAACGCCGAGCCTATCGCGGACGGCGTGCAGAACGCAATGCAGGCTGAAAAGCTTTACGAATTTGAATGTATGTACTGCGCGGGCTCGCTTGCGGGAAAGTATATCGCAGAAAGATACGTCCGCAGAAGGGGCGACGAAGCTTTGGAGCAATGATATTCTATTATAAAAAGGAGCAATTACATTGGATGAAAACATAAGAGACGTCCTTGAACTCCGACGAACGGCTAAAGAGGTCAAACGCCATGTCGTCATCATGAGAGTATTGGGGCTTCTTGTTATTATTCTTATAGCGATAGTCGCCATCGCCTACGCTATCTCATACTTCTATGACAAGTACGGAAGCTTTACCGTAAAGATCAACAAGTATGATATGATGAGGCAGGGACTTACGCTTTCGGAGACTCCCGAATATGACAGGACGAACGCTGTACTGAATGCAGACATCGTTTATGACATGACCAACATAAGCGGCGAAGATCTTCCCGAGAACATCGACATGGTCAACGGAAGCCACAACGGTGAGAGCTACATACCTTACACATTCTCTCTTATCAACG
>CAMVIL010000168.1 GCA_947167535.1 uncultured Ruminococcus sp.
ATACGATGAGAGCGACATCGCCGGCGAGTACGAATACATCAACCACGGCAATTCGACCGACGGCAAGATCATCGGCTATCAGACGATAAAGCTCAACTCCGACGGCTCTGTTTCGGGCGCTGTCACCGGAAGCTGGCAGCAGGCGAAGGGCTCGTCCGACGCCTCCTTCATCATCGGCGGTGCCGGCTATACCGGACACTTCTTCGCCTCCACCAACGAGGCTGGCAAAAAGGTAATGACGTTTACCGCTGTCGGCTCGAACAATCAGACCATATGGGGCGCTAAAACGAGCGAGTTCACGGGCAGTCCGCGCACAGGCATACCCGACTTCACCGACCGTAACGCTCAGCTCGTAGTCGCGGAGGATACCCTCGGCGAGCCCAGCGCTTCGACCTATATCAATGGCACTCAGCTCATCAGCGGCATTCCCTATTATATTACCAACGTCAACAGCGGTCTCGCGATAGACCTCCCCAACGGCAAGCTCGACGAGGGCACCAATATCCAGCAGTGGGAAGTCAATAAGCTGTGGGCTCAGCAGTGGAGGATAGTCACTGTCGATGACGAATGGTGCAGGATAGTCTCCATGGGCGACGAGTCCATGTGCATCGCGGTCGCCTCCGACACAGCAGCGGACGGCACCAATGTCGAGCTGCAAAAGTACACGGGCGCTGACAACCAGCTCTTCAAGATCGTGCAGAGCGCAAACGGCGGCTACGGTATACTCTCCAAGTGCTCGGACGGCGCAGGAGCGCTCGACGTGTTCGAGTGGTCGAAGGAGAACGGCGGCAACGTCAATCAGTACGCCTACCATGAGTACGCGTGCCAGCTCTGGAGGATAGCTCCCGTCTGCCCCGAGCCCACTGCCGGCAATTACTACTACATCAAGGACGCCGTCAACGATAAATACGTCAGCCTCGGCACAAACGATCAGCTCGTGACCTCAGACGAACCGACTAAGTGGATCCTCCGTTCAACAGGCAGCGATGATGATACATACTGTATCGGTCTGCCTATGCCGCGCGGGATCAGTACCGTCGTTCCGATAATGGTCGCGCCCGACGGGAGATCTCCCTCCGAGGAAAGATCGCATATCGTATACAGAAGCGTCGACGATCCCGACGAAGCAAAGCTCAAAATAGTCGCAAATAAAAACGGCACATATTCTCTTCTGACGGGCGCAACTGATTACAGTATGTCTGTAAGCCTTATGTCTAATATGTCCATAACGCCGCTGACAGGCTGGCTGGAGCAGTGCCCCCTCACAGACGGCAGGGGCTATGAGTTCGTGCTCGAGCCCGTCAAGCCCGACCCCCAAAAGAGCAGGGGCGACCTCAACGCGGACGGTACATTCAGCGTAGCTGACCTCGTGCTCCTGGAGCGGTACCTGCTCGGCGAGGAAAAGACGCTCCCCGACTGGCAGGCTGGCGACCTCGACGAGGACGGCAGGCTCGATACCTTCGACCTCGTCCAGATGAGACAGTTCCTCGTCTTTATCATGAATTGACGTAAAAAGGCGTACCCTATGGGTACGCCTTTGCTTGCTGAAAAACCATTTATAAGGAGACGCCCTCTACAACATAGTTGCATATAGCATCGCAATCCAAATCAAAGATTTGGTGCGCTGCTTAACTTGCATGGCGTCTCCTCTTCAAAAACAGTCCACTGGACTGTTTTTGAATTCACCTCTTGCGGTGACTCCCTGTAGTACAGGGAGATGTCAGCGAAGCTGACAGAGGGTCGTCGCTCCTGTTAGGAGCGCTTTGTTGTATGTGGGTCTTTGCCCCACGCCCCACCAGAGGCCCCGCCTCTGGACTCCGCTAAAGGGTCAAAGACCCTTTAGAATCCCAATATTAATCAAATAAACTGAGGCGTCCCCTATGGGTACGCCTCATTTTTGCGGCTCAAGGAAACAGGTCAAGTGACGGTATTTCCTCGAGCTTAGTTATTCCTGCGCCAGTATCTCCTTGTAGAACTCAGAGTAGTCCTTCCTGCCCTGCTTCGTGAACTCGATAGCAGACCTCGGGTGCTGGTTGAGCAGACCTGTCATCAGGTACTGGAAATCATAGCCCCAAACTGCGCCAGCCTCGCGTATAGCAGGCATGAACTTCTCGATGAACTGGATAACAGGGTACACGTTGTACTTGGGGTTCTTCAGGAAGCCGAGAAGCAGCTCCATTGCGCAGTTTCCGGCGCCTCTGCCCATTCCGGCGTATGTCGCGTCGAGCCAGTCTACGCCGTCGCCGACAGCCTCGATAGTGTTTGCGAAAGCGAGCTGCTGGTTGTTGTGGGCGTGCATACCGAGCTTCTTGCCGTACTTCTCAGCGACCTCGCCGTAGAGGTTGGCGATACGCGCTATCTGCTCGGGGTAGAGCGCACCGAAGCTGTCAACGATGTAGAAAACGTCTACCGGCGACTTGCCGAGAATGTCTAGAGCAACCTTAACATCGGTCTCCTGAGCGTTCGAGATAGCCATGATATTGCAGCTCACCTCGTAGCCCTTGCTCTTCGCGTCCTCGATCATATCGACAGCGGTGGGTATCTGGTGGAGGTAAGTAGCCACGCGGATGAGGTCGATAGGGCTCTCGCTGCGGTCGTGGATATCGTTCTTGTAGTTGCAGCGTCCGACGTCCGCCATTACTGCGATCTTGAGGTCGGTGTTGTTCTCGCCGACGATAGACCTGATGTATTCGTCGTCACAGAACTTGCAGGGACCGAACTTGCTCTCGTCGAACATCTCCCTGTCGCCCTTGTAGCCGAACTCCATGTAGTCTACTCCGGCGCGGAGATTCGCGTTGTAGAGTGCCTTTACGAAATCGTCGCTGAAGCGGAACTCGTTTACAAGTCCGCCGTCGCGGAGAGTTGCGTCGATGACCTTGATATCGGGTCTGTAATCCATAAGCTTTGATATTTCTTTCATATCCTCATATCCTTTCGTGCTTTATACTTTCACAGTTTTAAGCTTTTATGTGCTAAATTCTATTAACTTGCTTATAGTATACCACACTGTTCTCTGTTTGTCAAACATTTCAGAGATATTTTTTTCTTTAAACCAAACCTGACCGCCGGCTGCGGCTCGATCGTACCTAACTGATAGACGGCAGGCTCCCCTTGTACAGACAGCAAAATGCGGCGCCACATAGTGAAGCCGCATAATGAGGGATGATTAAGAAGATTGCAATAATTGGTGCCCGTTTCCGAATCACGGGGCTTCCAGAGGCTTGTACGCTGCCTTCGTTCTGTTAATATAATATCACCTTTCGGTAATAATTACAACTCATAAAATGTAGATAAGGTGGATATTTTGAAAGGATATGTCAAATTTGTCTTTACACGGTCTCAGCCTGTCTGTTTCGTCCTCCGGATAAAAGAAAAACAGCCGCGTACCCAAAAACACGGCTGAATTCTGATTTGTCCCTACCCTTACATATAAAGTTCGGAATTATTATGAACCTGCTGCTGCTGTAGTGCAGACAACAGCAGCAGATCATAACCTTGATGGTCGGGGAGCTTAGCTCCTATGTCTTACTTCTCAAATACCCAGTAGTCCATCTCGCCGTCACCACTGAAGGTGATGTAGATGTCCTTGCTGCCTGAGATGTCTATGCCAGTCTCTGTAGCAGAGAGTGTGTTCTCGCTGCCGTTGAGCTCGCCGTAGCCGATAACGTCACCATTGGGTGAGCCTACACTGAATCTTACTGCGCAGTTACCGTTGCCCTTTACTGTGATGGTCTTGATACCGTCGAGAGCAGCGCCGCTGACCTTGATCCAGTCGCCCTTCTTGGCCTTGACTGTTGTGTCACCGAGACCAGAAACGCTTACGCCCTTGGACTGGTTAGACATTGTCTCAGCCTGAACTTTCTCGTAGGGATTGAGAGATTCAATCTGCTTGCATCCCTTCATATCGCCTGAGCAAGTAATCTTGCCATTGCTCATAGTTGCTTCGTTAATCTGAGTTGAACGATAGTTACCGTCCTTACTGTCTGTAAGTTGCCCATTTGAATTATAGAACCTATAGCCGTTTGCCTGTGTCATTCGCATAGCCTGCTGACGGCTGTGGTAAGCAACATAGAGCTTATCCTTGAAGCTGATTACAGAGTGGTGGTTGTTACCGCCGTTATCGATTCTCTGCGTGCCTGTGTTCTTGAATACAACACCCTGATACTGGTATCCACTGAGAGGATTTGTTGATGTCATGTAACCGATATCTGCATTGCCGAATGAATTACCGTTTACACTTGTACCACCGGGAACATTCCAGTTGTGGCAGAATGAATAGTACCATGTGTCGCCGATCTTGATCATGCTTGA
>CAMVIL010000169.1 GCA_947167535.1 uncultured Ruminococcus sp.
TATTGATGAATGCAGCAGCAGTGATGTCTTCGGTATCCTGCGACTATACGTTCATTCTCTCGCGGATAACGCGCTCCATTCTGGTGAAGCCGATGCGGAACTGGTTCTGGAGCAGCTCGCCTACCGAACGGATACGTCTGTTACCTAAGTGGTCGATATCGTCAACGGTACCAACGCCCTCGCAGAGGTCGAGGAAGTAGGAAATGGTAGCGATGATATCGTCAAGGATGATGTGCTTGGGGATGAGTTCGTTCCTGCGAGCCTTGAGAGCTTCCTTCAGCTCTGCCTCGTCCTCGCCCGACTCCTCGAGGATCTCCTTGAGTACGGGGAAGTAAACGCGCTCGTTAAGACCGATCTCCTTGGGGTCGAAGTTAACATACTCAGCAACATCGACCATGCCGCTGCCGATGATCTTGACCTCGTGCTCTTCCATTCTGGAGAGAGTCTCACCGGTGGTCTCGGAAGTGTAGTACTCCTTGACTTCGGTGGTAACGTAAGCTTCCATAACGCCGGCATTCTCGATCTGCTCAGCCTTTGCGTAGCGGCATACCTCACCGGGCTCGGCAAGGATCTCGCCGGTCAGAGGGCTTACGATGGGACGGGATACAACGTGACCCGCCAGACGCGAAGCTATACCCAGCTTCTTGTTGTATTTGTATCTTCCGAAACGGCAGAGATCATATCTCTTGTCGTCGAAGAAGAGGTTATGCAGCAGAGTCTGCGCGCTCTCGACCGTAGGCGGCTCGCCGGGACGGAGCTTTCTGTATACCTCAAGCAGAGCCTCTTCCTTGTTGGCAGTGGTGTCCTTCTGGAGAATGGTCTGCTCAAGACGGATATCGTTGCCGAATACCTCGGTTATCTCCTCGTTGGTGCCGATGCCCAGCGCACGGATAAAGGTGGTTATCGGTATCTTTCTGTTCTTGTCTATACGAACGTAAACTACGTCAGCGGAATCCATTTCATACTCCAGCCACGCGCCGCGGTTGGGTATGATGGTGGACTTGAACAGATCCTTACCTGTCTTGTCCTTGTCGAAGTCGAAGTACACGCCCGGCGAACGAACGAGCTGCGATACGATAACACGCTCCGCACCGTTGATGACGAAGGTGCCGCTGTCGGTCATCTTGGGCAGGTCGCCCATGTAGACCTCAGACTCCTTGATCTCGCCGGTCTCGTTGTTTTTAAGTCTTGCCTTTACCTGAAGGCGGGAGGAATAGGTGGTATCCCTCTCCTTGCACTCGGCAATGGTATACTTGGGTGTGGGATCGATGTGATAATCAACGAAGGAAAGCTCCAGTATGCCGTTGTAGTCGGCAATAGCTCCCATTTCGTCAAAGACCTCTCTAAGACCATCCTCGATGAACCACTGGTAAGAATTCTTCTGTACCTCGATGAAGTTAGGCATATCCTGTACCTCGCGGATCTTCGCGAAGCTCTTACGGACATTCTTTCCCAGCTTGACGTCCTTTACATTGACATTCACCATGCGCGCTTATCACTCCTTATGAAATTTTGCACTCCCTGAGCGCCCTATATAATATTGTATAAAACGCGGGGAGAAAGGCATAAATAGCGATTATAATACAGTATAAAATTATAATACCTATAGAAGCAAAAGTCAATAGGCAGTCACCGAAAATTCACATAACCGAGCCATTTTCGGAGCTTTGCACAATCTGAGCTTCCAAAAGAGCCCAAAGTTCTATAATTACCATTCTGTTGACATATTGTAACTTTTTCGTTAAACCATGTCATTGCCCACCACTCTAATATGTAAAAAAAAAGTTAAAATAAGCAGTCTTTTGTAGACTATTGGGGTGTGATGTGATATAATCTATTGTGTATATCTTTTTGTAAGGTCAGGTGATGACGGTGAATAATACAGACAACGACGAGCTTCGCGAAGACTACGTGATAGACGTCGCTGCTGCCCGCGTCTACGGAAACGAGAGCGCTTCATACCACGAGGCGTTCACAAAATGGCGCAATAACAAGCATAACCGCTACGGCTACCGCTTCGTACACGACACCCGCGAGCATACCTACGTCGACGGCGAGGGTTATGCCGAGCGCCGTTCGGACAACGAGGAACGCACCTCCCTCAGAATGTGCTTCTCATTTCTGGGATTCTCGATGCTCATAATGTTCCTGCTGGGACAGATGCAGATCTTGCTCATGAGAATGCTCTTCGGCGTGAAATCCATCGACTGGACGATAATCTCCGAAAGCGGCACAACGCTGCCCATAACCATGCAGCAGACACTGGTGAGCTCGGGATTCAGGGTATTCTCGCTGCTGGTAGTGATGCTGCTTTATGTGTTCTTTATCCATCTCCCGACAAAGGTCACCTTCCCGAAATCAAGCGTCCCGCCTAAGTTTTTCGTATACTCGCTCAACGCTGCTCTCATAATGATGATAGTGCTCCATCTCTTTGACAAGGTCATATCCATTACTTCCCTTGACCTCGGCATCGAGATAACCTACTACACTCTGCCCGACACCGACAGCTTCGGCTGCCTGCTGGTGAGTCTGTTCTGCAACGTGATAGTGGTGCCGATACTCATGGAGATGGTGTTCCGAGGATGCGTTCTGCAGCTGTTCAGACAGTTCGGCGACCGCTTCGCGATACTCGTATCCTCCTTCGCCGCAGCCTGCTGCTACCACGATATCTCAAAGTTCCTCTACGTTTTCTGCTGGGGCGTGATACTCAGCATCATCACGGTAAAAAGCGCCAGCATCGTTCCGGCTATGATAGTCTCGATGATCAACACAGGCTTCACGATGACCATAAACACCATCCTCATGCCCGAGAAGAATATGTTCGCAAACCTTATGGAATCGGTGATCTGCCTGAGCATCATAATCGTATGCCTCACGCTGATGTTCGTTATGCGCATCATGATGGTGCGCCCCTTCACGATAGACTCCGACAGAACGGCTCTGACCGTGACCCAGAAGATACGCGAGGTGCTCAACTCGCCCTGGTCGGTGATCTGGCTGACGGTGATACTGTCCACGATGATACTTTCGGTGAACTTCAAATGACGGAGCGGGACGAAATATTTATGCGCCGCTGTATAGAGCTCGCAAAGCTGGCGGCGGCAAACGGCGACGTGCCGGTAGGCGCCGTGGTAGTGCGGCAGTCGGACGGCGAGATAGTCGGCGAGGGCTTCAACAAGCGGGAGCTCGACCGCTCCTCCCTCTCTCACGCCGAGCTCATCGCCATAGACGAAGCTTCAAAACGCTTAGGCGGCTGGCGGCTTGTAGACTGTGCGCTGTACGTCACGCTGGAGCCCTGCGCCATGTGCGCGGGCGCGATAGTCAACAGCAGAGTCGAGCGGGTGGTATTCGGCGCAGACGACCTGCGGTTCGGAGCCTGTGGTTCCTGCTTTGACCTGTTCTCGCAGGGCCTAAACCACACCCCCGAAGTGACTCGCGGAGTGCTGAAAGAAGAATGTGTAATGCTCCTGAAGGATTTCTTCAGGGAGCTGAGAAACAGCAAGAAAGATTAGGACGTTTGCAGGTTTACCCTCTGCATCAGAATAAGGAAGGAGGGAGATGCAGGAAATGGAGCTCTGGGACTTATACGATGACGAACGCCGTCCCCTCGGCAGGACTGCGGAGCGCGGTAAGATGACCGCAGGCAGTGGGCTTTACCATATCGTGGTGATGATAATCACCATGAACAGCCGCGGCCAGCTTCTCTGTACCCTGCGCTCTCCCGATAAGGCCACCTACCCCAATATGTGGGAGCTTACCGCCGGCTCGGCGGTGGCGGGCGAGGACAGCTTCTCCGCCGCCAAGCGCGAACTGTTTGAGGAGACGGGCATCAGCGTCGCCGACGACGAGATGCGCTACGTCATGACCGTCAAGGAGGCTTCCGCTTTCATCGACTGCTACTTCGTCAGACGTGATATCCCCGCTGAGGATATCGTCCTGCAGGAGGGCGAGACGGTCAGCGCTAAGTGGGTCGGCCGCACCGAGTTTGAGAATATGATAGCCCAGAAGAAGATAGCCTTCCCCGTGGCTCGCAGATACGGTCAGCTGTTCGGCTTCCTTATGGCGGAGGGATTCCTGTGAACCGCCGCTCCGACGACTGCGCTACCAGATATCCGATACTCATGGTTCACGGCATGGGCTTTCGCGACAGAAAGCACCTCTCCTACTGGGGACGTATCCCCAAACGGCTGACAGCCCGCGGCGCCGATATCTACTACGGCAATCAGGACAGTGCAGGCTCTATCGAGTCAAACGCCGCCACCGTGGCGGAAAACCTGCTGGACACGCTCTCACTCTCGGGAGCCGAT
>CAMVIL010000170.1 GCA_947167535.1 uncultured Ruminococcus sp.
CGGTAACGGCAGCTGCGCAAAGGTATGTCGCCGCAGCTATCCTGTCGGGCATGACCTCATGGTCGGTACCGTGCAGCTGCGAACGCTCAACTCCGTTTATCACTATCCTGTGTCCGCCCGCGCCGCTTATCTGCGCTCCGCAGGCGTTAAGGAAATTCGCTAGATCTTCAATCTCGGGCTCCCTTGCGGCGCCCGAAATAACCGTTTCGCCCTCTGCCGTACAGGCAGCGAGCATTATGTTCTCTGTAGCTCCCACCGACGGAAATGACAGCTCTATCCGCGTGCCTTTGAGTCCGTTGGGACAGGTGCACCGAAGCGTGCCGTGCTCCTCTGTGATAACAGCGCCCAGCTTTCTCAGCGCCGAGAGATGCAGGTCTATCGGCCGAGGACCCAGCTCACATCCGCCCGGATAGCTCAGTCTGCACTCCCCCGCCCTGCCCAGCAGAGCGCCGAGAAAAATTACAGACGACCTCATCGAGCGCATGAGCTCGTCGGGGATATCGGCACTTGTCAGCACGGAAGAATCTGTCAGGACGTCGCCGCCCTCACGTCTGCACCGGCAGCCCAGTCGGTTTATTATCCGCGCCGCAGCGTGAACATCGGCAAGTACGGGCACCCGCCTCAGACGGCAGCTCCCGCCCACCAGCACGCAGGCGCTCATAAGCGGCAGTGCGCTGTTCTTGGCTCCCTGGATCTCCAGTTCTCCGCAAAGGCGTCTGCCGCCGGTAATTTTAAGCTTTTGCATTTTTCCCACCTCGCATAATATAATATGCTTCATATTATGCGGTGGGCTGAGGTTTAGTTACCCGGGTCGAAGGAAATAACGTCCGACACACCCATGAATGCGGGTATGCAGGGCAGACCGCCCGACTTGGTTTCGCGTCTCTTGAGGCCTCTTGTCGCAATCGTCAGCGAAGTCACAGCCCTGTCAAACTGTGCATCGGTAAGACCTGTACGGTTTACAAGTATCTCTACCTTTACCGTCTTTCTTCCGAAAGGCGGGATCTCCTTGGACTCATCATCGGCTGCCGCGCAGTAGATGATGTGATCCTTGTACTCACCGCCGCCGATGACCTGATAATTGTCCATGTAAGCGGCAAAGGGCGAGAGGTTGTTAGCCTCAAACGCCACAGTGCAGATACGGTAGCTGCTGCTCTTCTCGCTGTCCAGACCGTCGAGATTGTACACCGATTTATCCTTGAGTATCTTTATCTTGTAGCCATTAACGCCGCCGTCGGCAAAAATATCCTCTGAACGGCAGTTGCTCTCGGTATCGTTAGCCTTGTAGACAGGCGGCATGAACAGAGTAACAGCGACCAGCAGGACAATAGTAGTGATGATCGAAGATATGATACGTCTGCGTGCCACGTAGGTGCCCTTTATCTTAACGCCCTGATCGAGGACTCCCGGCGCCTTCATATTCCTGCGCTTGGACTGGAACTCTTCGAGCATCTGCTGTACTTCGTCCTTCTTCTGGTGCTTCTGAGCCAGTATAGAGTCGATCTCCTTCATATGGGTAGCAGTATCAAAGCTGACCTTTGTTCTGCCTCTCGGGTCTTCAGCCCTTGAGTAACGGTCGTAGCTGCTGATATTTTCATGCTGCTTCTCGCTCAGATTCTTGAGATCGGGTGTCTTTATCGAGTCCATTTTCTGGTTACGCATTTTTCCACTGTCCTTTCGGGCTGAGATTCCCCGCCCATCACATCTTTATCAACGGTTTAATAGCGGAGAACACCCGCTCATCTGTATCTGATATATACAGCCCTGCGGCGTTTTCCGAAAGGCTTTTGAGTCTGTCCCTGTCCTCGATAAGGCTCTTCACGGTATCTATCAGCCATTCCGAAGTAAGATCCTTTTGCTCGATAACTATTGCCGCGCCTGCCTTTTGAAGCACCATACCGTTGTGATACTGATGGTTGCCCGCCACGATCGGCGAGGGGACGAGTATAGCGCCGCGTCCCATAGCTTCAAGCTCGGTCAGCGCATTAGCACCGCAGCGCGAGATCACAAGATCCGCCGCCGCCATGCAGGTCGGCATATTGTTTATATACTCCTTAACGATAAGGTGCGGGTTGCCCTCAAGCTTTACGCCCTTATCCGCAAGGCATTTTTCAAAATTCGTATCTCTGCCGTTTCCGCCGTAGGAGTGAATGTGGTTGACGGTCAGACCCTCTTTTTCGTACCAGGCGATAAGGTCGAGCACGGTAGAGTTTATTGCCCCCGCGCCAAGGCTTCCGCCTGTAGAGAGTATGCACACGGTATCGTCGTCAAAGCCAAGCTCGCGGCGAGCCTGAGCCTTGTTTATCTTCGAGAATCCCGATCTTACGGGAAGTCCCGTCACGGTATAGTCTATACCTTCCTTGAAGTAATCCTTAGCCGCCTCAACGGTAAGCATCACAGCGTCTACCTTTTTAGCGAGCAGTCTGTTAGTGACGCCGGGATAGGCGTTCTGCTCGTGGATCGCGGTCTTGATACCGCGCTTTGCCGCTTCCTGAACCACGGGTCCCGAAACATATCCGCCCGTGCCGATAACAAGATCCGGCTTGAAATCCCTGAGGATATCGCGGCACCGCTTGCCCGAAAGCGCCAGACACTTCGCGGCGTGGATATTTCTCTTGATATTCTCACCGTTTATCTTTCTCTGAAATCCCTCTACCTTGATGGGGTAGAATCTGTACCCCGCCTGAGGTACCAGCTTTGCCTCTATCTTCTCGGGGTTGCCCGCAAAGGCAAACTCCGCATCAGGAACTCTTGCTTTTATTATCTCGGCGATCGCCAGCGCGGGATTGACATGACCCGCCGTTCCGCCGCCTGCAAGCAATACTCTCAACATATATATTCCCCCGTCAGCTGCGCTAAATAAGTGCAACAGTCTTAACCAATATTATAGCATAATAACATAAACTTTTCAATAGACGTAACAGATTATTAATTCTACTTATGACACACGTTAACAATATTTTCCCGCAGTACGTCAATTCGCAAAAATCGGGCGGGCAAAGCCCACCCGTGTGTAAATTTTTTTAACTTTCCGCTGTCTTTTTAACAGGTGTCCTGCTCTCTGGCGCCTCCTTGGACTTTCCCGCGCCCCGCTTGATGTTCTGGCGTGAAATGCTGAGCATTACGCCCATCTCGCAAAGCTGGAACACCAGCGCCGTACCGCCCGCGCTGAAGAACGGAAGCGATATACCCGTGTTCGGGAAGCCGTTCGTCGCAACGAGGATATTCAGCAGAGCCTGAATGCCTATCTGAACCGTGATACCTGTCGCCACCAGCGTGCCGAAACGGTCGCGGGAATTGGCGGCTATCTGGAAGCCCTTCATTATGAACAGCACGAACAGAAGCACCACGATAAACCCGCCGAAGAAGCCCAGCTCCTCACAGATCACCGCGAAGATGAAGTCGTTCTGCGACTCGGGCAGGTACATATACTTCTGTCTCGATTCTCCGAAGCCCAGTCCGAACCAGCCACCCGAACCGATGGCGAGCATAGACTCGTAGGTCTGGTGGGTCTTGTCGCTGGGGTCGCTCATGGGGTCACGCCAGCTCTGGATACGGTCTGTTATGTAGCTGAAGTTTCCGCCGCCCTTTAGTATCAGAACAAGTCCGCCGAGCAGTCCGATACCCGCGCAGATAGCTATGAATATCCAGAAATACTTCTTTCTCATGCCGCTGGCGAACATTATAGAAACGCCGATAACGCCGAACAGCAGACAAGCCGACATATGTCTCTGCAGAAGCAGAACACCGGACACAGCTGCGAACAGCAAAAAGAACGGCACCATACAGTACGTCCATTTCTTGTCAAACTTCTGGAAGTTGACCGACAGTATGAACGCAAATATAAATATAAACGCGATCTTGAGCATCTCCGACGGCTGGAACTGAACGCCGAACAAGGTGATCCAGCGCCTTGCGTCCGCCGTTTCCTCGCCGAAGAAGGCGGTGTAAAAACACAGTCCCAGCGACCCGATAAAGAACAGGTACGCTACCTTTGTATTAAAGAAGAAATTATAGTCAAGATAAGATGCGACGAACATTCCCGCCAGTCCGAGCAGGGCGCAGAACAGCTGTCTTTTCAGATAGTAGTATCCGTCGCCTTCCTGATTGAGAGCCGTCGCGTAGCTTGCCGAGAACATCATGATAAGTCCGAACACAAGCAGAATTACAACGATCGCGAAGAACGTCTTGTCTATTTCCGCAAGCACGAACCTGAAATTGAAGGTCTTTCGCTTGCGTCCCGCCTGACCTGCGGCGGTCTTTGTTTTTGCTATCTCAGCCGCCAAATGTACAGCCTCCCT
>CAMVIL010000171.1 GCA_947167535.1 uncultured Ruminococcus sp.
ATAGTTATGTTTTTGAGGCTCGTGCAGTCCTCAAACATATATGCGCCGATAGCGCACCGTCTCGGGATAAGCTCCATCAAGGACGAGATCGAGGATCTGGCATTCTACTACCTCGACCCCTACGCATACATGGAGATAGAGGAGCAGATGAAGCTCCGCCGCAACGACCGCGAGGAGCTGGTCGAGAAGATAAAGAGCCGCATCACCGAGCGTCTCAACAAGGAAGGCTTCACTCCCCCGCCCCACATCGACGGGCGCGTAAAGTCCAACTACGGCATCTACAAGAAGGTCTTCCGCGACGGCAAGGACATCGACCAGATCTACGACCGCTATGCCGTCCGCATAATAGTAAACACCATACCCGAGTGCTACAACGTGCTGGGTATAATCCACGATATGTTCCGTCCGATACCCAACCGCTTCAAGGACTACATCTCCACCCCCAAGCCGAATATGTACCAGTCGCTCCACACGACGGTCATCGGACGCGAGGCGATACCCTTTGAGGTGCAGATACGCACCTGGGAGATGCACCGCATGGCGGAGTACGGCATCGCGGCGCACTGGAAGTACAAGGAAGGCATCGTCAGCAACTCCAAGTCTGACAACCGCATCGCGTGGGTGCGACAGATAATCGAGTCTCAGCAGGAGTCCAACGACGTGGAGGAGATCGTCCGCGCCATAAAGAACGACCTGGCTCCCGAGGACGTATTCGCATTCACTCCCAAGGGCGACATGATAACCCTTCCCAAGGGCGCTACCGTCATCGACTTCGCATACGCGATACACACCGAGGTAGGTCACAAGATGTGCGGCGCCAAGGCCGACAAGAAGATGGTGTCCTACGACTACCAGATCAAGACGGGCGAGATAATCGAGATACTTACCACAAACGTTGAGGGTCACGGTCCCAGCAGGTCGTGGCTGAACATCGTAAAGACCAACGACGCCAAGGCCAAGATACGCGCATGGTTCAAGAAAGAGCGCCGCGACGAGAACATCTACGAGGGCAGGACTGCTCTCGAGCGGGAGTTCAGACGCAACAATCTGCGCGTCCCCGAAGACGAGCTTGAGGACTTCCTCAAGACCGACATGAGCAAGCACAACTGCGACAGTCTTGACGACTTCTTCGCGGCGATAGGCTACGGCGGCGTACAGCTTTCCAAGGTGATGCAGCGCCTGAAGGTCGAGTACCAGAAGCGCTACGGCGACACCGCAAAACAGCAGACTCAGGAAGACATCAAGCCCCAGTCTGTAAAGAGCAAGTCGGGCGTTATCGTTGACGGCGTCGAGGACTGCGTCATCAAGTTCGCGCAGTGCTGTAATCCGCTGCCTGGCGACGAGATCGTCGGCTTCATAACGCGTGGTCACGGCGTATCCATACACAAATCCGACTGCGCCAACTACACCGCCCACAAGGACGACCCCGAAAGCTCCGAGCGCTGGGTGCCTGTGCGCTGGCAGTCTACCAAGAACAACTCCACCTACTTCAAGACTACGCTTGACATCATCGCGGTCGACCGCATAGGTCTGCTGGCTGACGTTTCGTCGGCGCTGGCGATGATAAACATATACATCTACGAATCGGCTTCGAGAGAGCTGAAAAACGGCAACGCTATCCTCTCCATCACAATAAGCGTGGCGGGCATGGAGCAGCTCAACACCGTTATCACAAAGCTTAAGAAGATACAGAACATCATTTCCGTCGAGAGAAGCGGAAAGTAAAGGAGCGAAGGGATATGGACGTAATCAAACTAAAGCCGCTGAGCGTATGCGACACCAACAGCTACATCGTGGTATCGGAGGCGGGCAATGCGGCGCTTGTCGACGCGCCTGCCAACGCCGACTATATTCTCGGCGAGATCGAAAAGCGCGGGCTGACGCTTAAAATGATACTGCTGACACACGGACATTTCGACCATGTGGGAGCTGTGGCGGACATTGCCGAGAGGACAGGCTGCGACGTCTATATCCACGAGCGCGACCTTACAAAGCTCAGCGACGCCGAGGGTCAGCTGATCGAGTTTTTCCGCGTCAGGGGCTACCGTTCCTTTGACGGCGCCAAGCCCATCGGCGACGGCGATCTCATCAAGCTGGACGAGATCGAGTTTGACGTTATCCACACTCCGGGGCACACCTCGGGTTCGGTGTGCTACATCGCCGAGGACGTTATGTTCAGCGGCGACACGCTGTTTGCGAGATCTGTCGGCAGAACGGATATGCCCGACGGAAGCTACCGCGATCTGATGAAGTCCATGGCCATCATAAAGGATCTGGGCGGAGACCTCAGGATCCTGCCTGGGCATATGGAAGAGACGACCCTCGAGACCGAGCGCAGGCTCAATTCCTATCTGAAATAATTTTTTTGCGGGCGTGCTTACTGTGCGCCCTTTTATGTGAGGTGATCCGATGAGGCTTATATATTTCGGCAACGACTACAAATACGACACCGAAGCTGTGATGAAGCTGTTCTACCCCGCCGAGAAGTTCGAGTTCTTTTACTGCGATGACAGGGCGGAAGCGCTGAGTCTCTGCGGCGACGGCGACTGCGCGCTCATGGAGAAGTATCTGTCGGGCGGGATGCTGACGCTGGCTGTGACCGTACACATCGGCGGCAGCGAGGAGAGCCGTTCGGAGGAGTATCCCGCAGATACGGGGGACGATCTCTGCAAGATGGAATTGTCCAAAATACTGTACTCTTGTCTTTCCAAGCTCACAGGGATATCCTCGCAGTGGGGCGTGCTCACGGGAGTGCGGCCTGTCAAGCAGGTACACAAGCTGACCGAGAAGGGGCTCGGCAGAGAGGACGTTTTCAAGGCTCTGCGCGAGGACTTTTTAGTCAGCGATGCCAAGTGCCGCATTGCGTGGGAGACCGCCGAGACCCAGCGTCCGCTGCTGGAAGAGACGGCGCGGCGCGGCGCGAAGAGCTTCGGGCTCTACGTGTCCGTTCCCTTCTGCCCGACGAGATGCTCCTACTGCTCTTTCATCTCGATGTCGGCGCAGGGCGATGCGATAAAAAAGCTGATTCCGCCCTACATCGAGAACCTCTGCGACGAGATACGTTACACGGGCAGGATAGCGCGGGAGCTGGGGCTGACTGCCGACAGCGTCTACTTCGGCGGCGGAACTCCCACCACCCTGTCGGCGGCTCAGCTGACCAGGATAATGACCACCCTCGAGGAGAGCTTCGACCTTTCAAAGATACGCGAGTACACGATAGAGGCGGGGCGTCCCGACACGGTGACTGCCGAAAAGCTGGGCGCTATCCGCGAGAAAGGCTGCACGAGAGTCTCCATCAACCCTCAGACGCTGAGCGAAGACGTGCTGAAAAACATCGGCAGGAGCCACAGCACCGAGCAGTTCTTTGATGCCTTCCGGATCGCCCGCGAGGCGGGGTTCCGAACGATAAACACCGACATCATCGCGGGACTGCCCGGGGACACCATCGAGAGCTTCAGGGCTACGATAGACGGGCTTATCGAGCTTTCGCCAGAGAACATCACGGTACACACCCTTTCGGTCAAGCGGTCGTCCAACCTCAACATGGAGGGCGGCAAGAGCGAGGTCTTTGAGAATCCCGCTTCCGAGATGGTGGAGTACGCAAACGAGAAGCTTTCGGCGGCGGGCTACCGTCCCTATTATCTCTACCGCCAGAAGAACATGGTGGACAACCTCGAAAACATCGGCTGGGCTAAGGCGGGGCACGAGAGCGTCTACAACATCTGCATAATGGAAGAGGTGCAGACTATCCTCGCCATGGGAGCCGTCGGCTCCACAAAGCTCATGGACACGGAGGACGGTCGGCTGGAGAGGATATTCAACTACAAATATCCGCAGGACTACAACAACAATTTTCAGCTTATGTTAAAGCGCAAGGACAGAATAAGGGAGTTTTATGCTGAAAAAGAATGACATAATCGAGCTTGAGATCACAGCTCTGACCAACGAGGGAAACGGCGTCGGAAGATACGAGGGCATCGCGGTGTTCGTGCCGTTTACGGCTGTCGGCGACGTCATATCCTGCCGTATCGTCAAGGTCAGAAAAAGCTACTGCTACGGCATCATCAACGAGGTGATCACTGCCTCGACCGACCGCTGCGACAGCGGGTGCGGCATCTTCGGACGCTGCGGCGGGTGCTGTTTCAGGCACATCAGCTACGCTGCCGAGCTGAGAGCCAAGCAGCAGATAGTGAAGGACGCTTTCGAGCGCATAGGCGGGCTGCATCCCGAGTTTCATGAGATACTGGGCGCTGAGCTTCCCGACCGCTACCGCAACAAGGCGCAGTTCCCC
>CAMVIL010000172.1 GCA_947167535.1 uncultured Ruminococcus sp.
TCTCTTATGACGGGATCTATTAGCTCCTTGAGCTTCTCGCCGTCCTTGGTCTTGGCGAATACGATGGCGGCAGGCTCCGTTGCGAGGGGCTCTCCCACTATCTTCGCCTTGATGTTGTTGGTGCTGATAAGCTCGCTCATCGTAATGGGGTCGTTCACTATGGCGTCGTATTTGCCGTTGGCGACCTCGATGATCCTCTCGTTGGTGCCGATGTCGTCGACGTAGTCGAGGATTATCTTGTCGTCGTGCTGCTCGTTGTAGCTTTCAAGCAGTGCGGCATAAGAATCCACAGCGCACAGAACGTGCTTGCCCACAAGATCGTCGATGGAGTTGATGTCGTTGTTGTCCTCCGCTACGGCGATCACCGACTGTATCTCGATGTAGGGCTCGGAGAAATAGTAGTTCTCCTCGCGCTCGGCCGTGATCGCCACCTCGTCGGCGACGAGGTCGAGCTTGTTGCTGTCGAGGGACACGAACATCGATTCCCACTCGCCGCCCTTGACCTCGATGGTATAGCCGTCGAGCCTGTCGCTTATCAGCCTCAGCAGCTCTGCGTCAAAACCTGTGAGCTTGTCGTTCTCGTCCACGAAGCAGAAGGGCGGGTAGTCGGTCTGGGTGGCGGCGTGGAGTATCACATCGCCGCTCTCGTTTGTCTCCTGCTTGCCCTTTGAAGCTCCGCTGTCCTTGCTTCCGCAGCCTGCAAATATGGCGGCAGCCAGCACCGCCGCAGTCAGAATACTTATTTTCTTTTTCATACTTTTCTTTCTCCTTATATATTTACTTTCATACCTTCCGATGATCGTCCTGCCTGCGCATTCGGTCTCTGCTCAGCTGAAACTGCTGCAGCAGGCGTTTGCAATTTGCCATCTGCTCACCTCCGACATCTGCTATAGAACCGATGTATCACATCTTATAAATGGTTGCTATAACAGAAGGACTTGTCTATACATCATTTCTATAGCTATGGATTATACACTACTTTCCCCGCTCTGTCAAAGCCTTTTTGTGATAACGTTGTCGCCCGAAAAGAGTCTGTTCCTGAAACCCGCCGCGAATTAAAAACTATTTGTAAAAAAAGAAGCGGTCTGAGATTAAAAACGCCATTCCAAAGCGCGGTCGGGCAGGATCCAAGAGTTCCCGAACGGCAAATCGTGATAACGATGTCCGAGGATTTTTCACGGAGCTGTGCGGTTTTCAGATTCTATGCAATTGGGAAAGTTTGTACATTTCTTCGATATCAGATATCGTTATCACAACTTGATAGCAGAACAGATCGAAGGACAAAAAATCCCCGACAGCACAGAACTGTCGGGGATGAGCGGGACTATTTACTTTTCACACGACCTTAGGAACGACTATCCGCCCCGTGCCGCCGCAGTATTTTGTGGTGGTGTCGATTATGCTCTGCGCCGTTTCGGTCAGAAGCTCGTCGGGGGTGGCTGCGTTGCCCTGGACTATGTAGAAAATGTTCGAGGCGTTCTCGTCAACTGCGGTCTTGTTCACCTGCCTGATCTCCAGACGGCAGAGCACCTCGTTTGAATCGTCGCAGTAGCAGTATTCGTGAGCCGCAACGGGCAGCGGCTCGGTCTGACCGAGGGGGACGTAACGCTCGGTGCCGTCGGTAAATCGAAGCGTCACATCGCCGTCAACGTTGTCGATGTTGTGGGCTCCCAGCGCCAGCCTGCTCTCCAGCGAGATCAGGTTGTAGATGTCGACTGCCTGATTGATGTAAAAGACCTCATGCCGCTTCACCAGCAGACGTATCAGATTTTCGCTGGCGGGGATATTCTTTCTGCGCTTGACGCCGACGTTGTCGTGCAGGATGTTGAAGCCTTCGAGTATCGGGTCGGTGTGGATGTCTAAGTCCTTATACTCATCGTAAAGCTCGGCGATGCGCTTTGTGCGGTAAGTCTGCCACTCCTCGTCGTTGCCGTGATTATCGGCGCCCTCCACCACCGCGAAGATGATCTTCACGCCGCTGTCGAGGACTGCCTTTTCTACCTTGTAATTCATTTTTCTCACCTTCCGTTTAAAAATTGAGATAATTATATCACCATATCCATATTAAGTCAATAGGTAAACCGCGAATTCTGCAAAAGAGACAAAAATCCAATATTTTTCGCCCAAAATCTTATCATACCTATTGACATAGTATGAAATAAATGATATAATACAGAAAAATAAATATACAGGAGATGAAACTATGTCATACGTGATCAATATTAAGCAAGCGGAGCTTTCGGATCTTGAGCGGCTGCACGGTATTGAATGCCTTGCATTCCCGCCCGAGAAAGCAGCGTCAAAGGAAGCTTTTGAGTACCGCCTGAAGAACTTCCCGAAGTGGTTCTTCAAGGCTGAGCTCGGCGGGGAGATAGTCGGGCTCATCGACGGCAGCCGTTCGGTCAGTCCCTACATAACCGATGACCTCTACGAGCAGGACGGCGGGTTTGACGAAAACGGGGAAAACCTGCTGATCTACGGTCTTGCGGTACACCCGCATTACACCCACAACAGAATAGCTCACAAGCTTATGGAGCATATGCTTTCTGCAGCAAGGACTGCGGGAGTCAGGCACGTTTCGCTGACCTGCAGGAAGTCGCTGACAGGTTTCTACGAGGGTATGGGCTACACCAACCACGGTCTCTCTGCATCGGTGAAGGGTAACGATGTGAGCTACGATATGGAAGTTTATCTGAAATGACAGAAAAGACGTACAGCCATTCTCCCGCGAGAATGGCTGATTTTTTTATATTCTTATCGGGCAGCTAGTTGCTGCTGATGATTTCGTCGAGGATCGCGGCGAACTGTTCGAGCTCCTCGTCGGTGGTCAAGTGCGAGAGGCTTATCCGCCACGAGCTCAGCGCACGCTTTCTGTCGTGAGTCATCGCCATGACAGGCCGCGACGGCGTGTTCGCCACCGAGCAGGCGGACTTCACCGACACGCAGACTCCGCGCTCGTCCAGCAGGCGGCGCATCTGTTCGCCCTTGATGCCGCTGACGGAGACGTTCAGAATGTGCGGAACAGCGTCGGCTGGGCTGTTGATGAGTATGCGGTCGATATCTGCAAAGTGCTGCCTGAGCCTTTGGTTGAGCTCATTCACCCGCTCCAGCCGTTCGTCAAACTCGCCGGCTGCGATCTCCAAAGCCGCTGCAAAAGCCGCCGCCGAAGCTGTGTCGGGAGTGCCGCTTCGGTAGATGGTCGTGCTGGCGCCGCCGTGGATAAGCGGCTCCACTACCGTGCCCTTCGCCTTGTAGAGCAGCCCGCTGCCCTTGAGCCCGTAGAATTTGTGGGGCGCAAGGCTCGCCGTGTGGACGCCTGCCAGATCGAGCGGGATCTTGCCGACAGCCTGAGTCGCGTCAATATGCAAGCGACAGTTGGGATGCCCGCCGACGATCTTCGCGATCTCTCCCACAGGCTGCACAGTCCCCAGCTCGCTGTCCACCGCGCACACCGCGCACAGCACCGTGTCTTCCCGCAGCAGACTTTTCAAATGCTCAAGATCCACCTTTCCGTCGGGCAGGATGTTCACCAGATCGATTTCCCAGCCCTGCTCCTGCAGATATGTCAGCGCCCCGCTCACCGAGCTGTGCTCGAGAAAAGTCGAGACGATATGCCTGCCCCTGCGGCGGCTCGCCCAGGCGATGCCCTTGACGGCGAGGTTGTTGGCCTCGCTGGCGCCGCTGGTGAGTATCAGCTCCTCGGGGGAGACCTTCAGAAGCTTTGCGATCTTCCCGAGAGAACTGTCGATGACTTTCTTAGCCGAAGCGCCCGCTCCGTGCGCCGAATTCGGGTTGGCGAAATGCTCGCCTGCGGCTATCATATATTCGCACAGTACCCGCTGGTCGGGCGGAGTGTCTGCCGTGTAGTCGAGATAGATGCTCATGTCAGTCCTCCGCCCTGGTGCCGCGCACGCTTCTGCCCTCGGCGAAGTCGTCGAGGAAATGATGGTACTCGTCGCCCTTGTGATAGGAGATTATCGTCTGGAGATTCACGTTCTCCACGCTGCGGAAAATATTCATATCCACCGCAGGATTCACCGTCCGCAGCTGCTTGAGCAGGGTCTTGATCTCCTGACGTTTTGACCCGCCGCCGCCGTTGTCACACATGGTGCAGTTCTCGGTGAAGCGGCAGGCGCACTGGATAAACTGCAGATCGTTGTGCTGCTTCCACTTGATGATGTCGGCCTCTCGCACCATGTACATCGGGCGTATCAGCTGCATTCCTTCGTAGTTCTCACTGTGTATTTTCGGCATCATCGTCTGCACCTGCGAGCCGTAG
>CAMVIL010000173.1 GCA_947167535.1 uncultured Ruminococcus sp.
AAAAAGGTCTATCCGTGGATCGCAAAAAACCGCTGTTCCACCCCGGGCGTCAGCCTGATCAGTCCGCCGCCGCACCACGATATTTACTCGATTGAAGACTTGGCCCAGCTGATCTACGACCTGAAAAACGCTAACCGCTCGGCGCGTATCAGCGTAAAGCTGGTGGCGGAAGCCGGCGTCGGAACGGTGGCGGCAGGCGTTGCCAAAGCGGGCGCTGAGGTAATACTCATCTCGGGCTACGACGGCGGTACGGGTGCGGCTCCCAGAAGCTCCATCTACAACGCAGGTCTCCCCTGGGAGATGGGACTTGCCGAAGTTCACCAGACGCTCATCATGAACGGTCTGCGCTCCCGCGTGAGAGTAGAGACCGACGGCAAGCTGATGACCGGCAGAGATGTCCTCATCGCGGCTATGCTGGGCGCTGAGGAGTTCGGCTTCGCTACGGCTCCGCTGATAACGATGGGCTGCGTCATGATGAGAGTCTGCGACCTCGACACCTGCCCGATGGGCATCGCGACCCAGAATCCCGAGCTGAGAAAGCGCTTCGCGGGCAAGCCCGAGTACGTCATCAACTTTATGCACTTCATAGCTCAGGAGCTCAGAGAGTATATGGCTCGTCTGGGCGTCCGCACTGTGGACGAACTGGTGGGCAGGACAGACCTGCTTCACACCAGAGACGAGAACAGCAAGATAGATTTCAGCAATATCCTCTGCACCGTTCCCGACAGCGGCAGACACTTCGACCCCGACTGCGTCTACGACTTCAAGCTGGAGCAGACCGCCGACGAGACCGTGCTTCTCAAAAAGCTCGGCAAGGCATTAAAGGGCGGCACCGGCAAGTCGCTGAGTGTGGAGGTCAAGAACACCGACCGTGCATTCGGCACGCTGTTCGGCTCTGAGATAACCCGCAAATGGGGCGACCACTCGCTGGAGGACGACACCTACGTCGTACACTGCTCTGGCAGCGGCGGACAGAGCTTCGGCGCGTTTATCCCGAAGGGTCTGACCCTTGAGCTCTGCGGTGACGCCAACGACTACTTCGGCAAGGGTCTGTCGGGCGGAAAGCTCGTGCTGTTTGCGCCGAAGGATTCCGCATTCAAAAGCGAGGACAACATCATCGTCGGCAACGTCGCACTCTACGGCGCGACTTCGGGCAAGGCGTTTGTCGGCGGTATCGCGGGCGAGAGATTCTGCGTGAGAAACTCGGGCGCTTACGCCGTATGTGAGGGCGTGGGCGATCACGGCTGCGAGTACATGACAGGCGGCGTCGCCGTCGTGCTTGGCAGGACGGGTAAGAACTTCGCGGCTGGTATGTCGGGCGGTATCGCCTACGTGCTGGACGAGGAGCGCGACCTCTACATGAGGCTCAACAAGTCTCAGGTGGCGCTGGAGACTCTTTCGGAGAAGCACGACGTACAGCTGCTGCGCGACCTCATCAGACAGCACGCGGAAGCTACGGGCTCGGAAAAAGCCGCGCGCATCCTCGAGAGCTTCGAGGACTACGTCCCGCTGTTCAAGAAGGTCATACCCCACGATTTCGCTGCCATCAACAAGGCGATATCTTCCTTCGAGGAGCGCGGTATGGACAGAGAGCAGGCGGAGATCGAGGCGTTTTACGCGGTGACCAGTAAGTGATAAGGAGTAGAGTGAAATGGCAAAACCGACAGGTTTTTTGGAATACGACAGACACGAGACGGCGGCAGTCCCGCCTCTCGAGAGAATAAAAAACTTCGACGAGTTCCACAAGGAGCTGAGCGAGAACGAGCGCCGCGAGCAGGCAGCGCGCTGTATGGACTGCGGAGTGCCCTTCTGCCAGAACGGCAAGCCGCTGGGCGGAATGATCTCGGGGTGCCCCCTCAACAACCTGATACCCGAGTGGAACGAGCTGCTGTGGCGCGACAAGCGTGAACAGGCGCTGGAACGCCTGCTGGAGACAAACAACTTCCCCGAGTTCACCTCGAGGGTATGTCCCGCGCTGTGCGAGAAAGCCTGCATCTGCGGCGTACACGATTCCCCCGTGACGGTCAGGGAGAATGAACGCGCGATAATCGAGAACGGCTTCGCGACAGGGCTGATAAAGCCCCAGATCCCCGCCGTAAGGAGCGGCAAGAGGGTAGCTGTCATCGGGTCGGGTCCTGCGGGACTCGCCGCCGCCGACTGCCTCAACAGGCGCGGACACAGCGTCACCGTCTATGAGCGCAGCGACCGCGCTGGCGGACTGCTGATGTACGGCATTCCCAACATGAAGCTGGACAAGTCGGTGGTCACCCGCCGTACTGCGCTGATGGAGCTGGAAGGCGTGGAGTTCAGGACAAGCTGCGAGGTTGGCGCCGATGTCACCGCTGAGGAGATACTCGGCGGGTATGATGCCGTCGTGCTTGCCTGCGGGTCGTCTCAGGCGCGTGACATCACGGCTGCGGGACGCGAGGGCGCGGGAGTTCACTTCGCGGTGGATTACCTCACCGCTGCCACAAAGAGCCTGCTGGACGGCGTGCCCACCGATATCACGGCTGAGGGCAAAAACGTCGTGGTCATCGGCGGCGGCGACACCGGCAACGACTGCGTCGGCACGGCTGTACGTCAGGGCTGCAGCTCTGTCACCCAGCTGGAAATGATGCCGAAGCTCCCCGACGAACGCGCGGCAGACAATCCCTTCCCCCAGTTCCCCCGCGTCTGCAAGACCGACTACGGTCAGCAGGAAGCCGCCGCAGTTTTTGGCAGCGACCCGCGTATCTACGAGACTACCGTCAAGGAGTTCGTGCGGAACGACAAGGGCGAGCTCGAGGGCGTGCGGACGGTGAAAGTCCGTTTCGAGAACGTGGACGGCAGACGCACCCTGCGCGAGGTCGAGGGCAGCGAGCAGCTTATCCCCTGCGAGCTTTGCCTGATAGCGGCGGGCTTCACAGGCGCCAGCCGTGAGCTTGCCGAACAGTTCGGCGTTGACCTCACCGAGCGGGGAGCTGTCGCTGCCGACAGCAATTTCGCTGCTTCCGCCCCGAAGGTCTTCACGGCGGGCGATATGCACATCGGTCAGTCGCTGGTAGTACGCGCTATCCGCGAGGGCCGCGACTGCGCCGCTTCGGTGGACAGATTTCTGATGGGTTACAGCAACCTCTGATACGCTGCTCCCCCGAACCATAAGTTAATAACAGACCCGAGAAAACGCTGTAAATGCGGGCGTTTTAAGGGTCTGTTTTTTTGTGCGCTGCGGTTCGGGGCAGACTCACGACACCCCGACAGCGCCATATGACCCGCACCAGACATCGTAAGCGACAGATATTGCGAAAAATTTTTACATAATCCTCTTGCATTCGGTGAAAAAATAGTGTATAATAACTATATGTTATTTTTTTGGACGAGTGTCCGCTACACTATATATAAAGGAGTTTTACCAATGAAGATGTTAGACACTATCGGTTTTGTTGAGCAGGTCGATCCCGCTGTTGGTGCGGCTATGCAGAAGGAGCTGGCTCGCCAGCGCCGCAATCTTGAGCTGATCGCCAGCGAGAATATCGTATCTCCCGCTGTTATGGCAGCTATGGGCTCGGTGCTTACCAATAAGTACGCTGAGGGTTACCCCGCTAAGCGCTACTACGGCGGCTGCGAGGAAGTTGATGTGGTAGAGCAGATCGCTATCGACCGTGCCTGCGAGCTGTTCGGCGCTAAGTTTGCAAACGTTCAGCCTCACTCCGGTGCTCAGGCAAACACCGCTGTATACTTCGCTCTGCTCAAGCCCGGCGACACTGTTATGGGTATGTCCCTCGACAACGGCGGACACCTCACTCACGGTTCGCCTGTAAATATCTCGGGCAAGTACTTCAACTTCGTACCCTACGGCGTTGACGACAACGGTTTCATCGACTATGACGCTCTCGAGGCTCAGGCTAAGGAAGTTCAGCCGAAGCTCATCGTGGCAGGCGCTTCCGCTTACCCCAGAGCTATCGACTTCGAGCGCCTCTCCAAGATCGCAAAGTCGGTGGAGGCTTACTTTATGGTAGATATGGCACACATCGCGGGTCTCGTGGCTGCAGGTCAGCATCAGTCTCCTGTGCCTTACGCTGATATCACTACTACAACCACCCACAAGACTCTTCGCGGACCCAGAGGCGGTCTTATCCTCACCAACGATGAGGCTCTGGCTAAGAAGATCAACTCTGCTATCTTCCCCGGAACTCAGGGCGGCCCCCTCATGCACGTTATCGCAGGCAAGGCTGTCTGCTTCGGCGAGGCTCTCAAGCCCGAGTTCAAGGCTTACGGCGAGCAGATCGTGAAGAA
>CAMVIL010000174.1 GCA_947167535.1 uncultured Ruminococcus sp.
TCGAGTTTGACGGAGACAAGAACCACATCCGTCATGTGCTGTACTGCTGCTCTGCGTCCCGCCCTGCAACCGAGGGTGAGACCACCGAGGAAAGCAAGTCTGTCAAGACGGAAAAGCTGTCCCTCAAGGCATCGGCTCTCCCGAATGGTCTGGTGAAGTCCAAGACCTGCGAAAGCACGGATGAAACCACCTACAACAACTGGTACAATGCGGTCTATATGCCGACTGCCGCCACAAACAACAGCACAGGCACACGTTCCGCATCCACCAAATCCGGCGGTTCTGCTGCAGCAGCGACCGAGTAAGGAGGTACAGCATGGCTATTAAAAAGACAATTACCGTTGACGGTATCGAGGTTCCGTTCAAGGCGAGTGCCGCTGTGCCTCGCCTGTATCGCATCAAGTTCCGCAGGGATATTTACAAGGATTTCGCTGCGCTTCAAACCTCTGTGCAGGAGGGTGATGAGGAAGGCTCTAATCTCGACATCGAGAGCCTTGAAGTGTTCGAGAACATCGCCTACATCATGGCGAAGCACGCTGATCCGGAGAACGTGCCGGACAATCCCGATGAATGGCTCGAAGCGTTCAACACATTCTCCATTTACGAGGTGCTGCCGCAGCTCATTGAACTGTGGGGACTCAACGTGGAGACGCAGGCGGAATCTAAAAAAAACATCGCAAAACTGACCGCCCGATGACAACGCCCCTCTTCCTTCTCCGATGTGTGCAGATCGGGCTGTCCCTCTCGGAGCTTGATCTGCTCACGATCGGAGTCGTGAATGATATGTTCACCGAAAAGGAAAATGATGAATATGACGGCTGGCATGAGGTCGCTGGACAGGCGGACTTTGATTCGTTCTGATTGACTTTTGCTCCCTGATGTGCTATAATTTTGGTATGGTGAAGGTATGATTCTTTCACTGCAAAAATGGAATTTAGTGAAGAAGGAAATATAATAATGAAAAAAACAGTCACACTACTATTGCTCCTTGCAATGACACTATCACTTACATCCTGCAATAAAGCTGCAGAGGACTCATACAGCTCCGCATCCGTAGAGCAGACCACCGAACAGCCGCATGAGGCGGCTCCCACCTAGCTGACGAACAAGATGACGGACATGGAGCTCCAGTGGACGAAAAAGCACGGGCTCACCCTGCTGGACGAGCTTGAAAAGCCCAGCGCCGACCCGAATGCCGAGCACAAGGTCAGCATAGAGTTCATGGCGGGCGATGTTGAGGTGACCCGCAATTATTTAGAGCAGAACCGCGATATGTTCACCGACGAGGAATACGAGCACGAGCTGCGCAGGCTCCAAAAGAGGGAAGAATCGGGAGACGGGGACGTTTTCCCGTCCGTCATTCTTGTGGACGGATTCGTTTACCCGTATGTTATCCCCACCGAAGACTACTTTGAGGACGGCGGTTCATACTGGTTCACTGCGACGGACCACGACGAAAACGGTGAGCCTGAAGAGAAAAAATACTCATTTTCTTCATTTGAGGACTACCTTGAATTCATCCGCGAGAGAAGCATTGAATGGGGCTATCCCGACGAAGAGGTCGAGGTGGAGGTCACGTTTGCGCAGGTCATATACGACGCCCTGAAAAGCGGCGACTATGAGACCCTTCCCGAAGGAAGCGTTGATGTCACCGATGAATCAAAAAGCATCTGGAGCGCCTTCCACAACTACAGAAGCGACTGGGAATACGACCGTGCCGCCGTTGAAGCGATAAAGGATTCGGTAGACGAGATAAACATCTACGATGAAGAAATGGGCAAGAACTTCACAGTCCATGTGACGCTCCCGCCCGATTACGACAGGGACAAGACCTACCCCGTCTTCTTCCTGACCGACGGTATATGGCGTTTCGGCAACTGTCCCGAGCTCAGGAAGTGTATGGAGAACGGCGAGGCTGCTCCCGTGATACTGGTCAGCCTGTATTACAGCTATGATATCACCGACCCGGATCAGGGACTGCGCTATGAGGATCTTGTTATTAACCGTAGCGAGCTGCTGGATTTCATCACCGACAACCTTATGCCTTATCTCTGCGAGAATTATAACATCGACTGCGCTGATTCCACGCTTTACGGTCACTCGGACGGCGGCGTGTTCACACACTACGCGCTGTTCAATTCCGATAAATTCGAGAATCAGCCCTTCGCTCACTATATCATCGGCAGCCCCGCACTCTGGGGATTGTATCATTATAATCAGTATGAGGGCATCAGCAATGACGATGTGATGAATGATTACAACTATTTCGACAGAAACGAAAAGCTCGACAAGACCGTGTTCCTCTGTGCAGGCTCGCTGGAGGACCCCGATTATGCCGACCATTACCGCGAAGGCGACGATACGACGCTTGAGGGTGTGGCAAAGCTGAAGGAAAGGCTCGAGTCCCACGGCGCAGAGCTTACCTATAAGCTGTACGAATCCCATCACTATCAGTACATTCCCGAAATGCTCATCGAGTATCTGAAACTGACATATCCCTGCTGATATACCGCATTTACAAAAAAAACAGCACCTGCCTCGGCAGGTGCTGTTTCATATCATCTGAGCATAGCACGTCAGGAATTCCTCTATGCACCGTCCTTTAGCACGCAGTGCGGACTGCCAAACAAGCTCGCCCTCACATTCAAGGCTGAGCACATAGCCGTCGCACTGCTCCCAGCCGTAGAGCAGGTAATCATTCCCGTTATGCGAGAAAGCAAATTCATTTTCCGTGATAACTGCCTGTTTCAGTTCGGTTGCACTCATATCGTTCACCTCAGATATACATTGCGTCCATAGCGGTTATATATTCGAGTGTGGGCACGAAGGTACCCTTGTGGCGGTCGCCGCGGTGGACCTCCCGACCGTGCTTGTAGGCAATCACCTGTGCCATCGGGAACGGTATCCACGCTCCGTCATCGAGCGGCTTTGTGGCAAAAATAATGCCGTCCTCAAGCCTTTTGAAGCAGAGGGTATTTTTCAGATTCTTATGGACATAGAGGAGCTCCCCGTCGTATATCATCAGGTTGAGCTTGTTCCGCGGAGCATTTTCAACGATGAATCTGTTCACTATCTCGAAGCGCTCACGCTCGCAGAGCTCCGCCCTTGAAAGGTGTTCATTCATATTGTCAAGGAGCGACAGAAAAAAGCGCTCGGAGTCGGTATCCCCCGATTGTACGGCTGAATAGCGGTGGTTGTGCCTGCCGTTGAAGATGGTGCCGTTGTGGATAAGAGTCCACTCCCTGCCAGATATGTCCGTACCTGTGAAAGGGTGGCAGTTGCGCTCGCTGATAGTGCCGACGGTGGCGAATCTTATGTGTGCGAGAGCCGTTTTCTGCGGCGGCATATAGTCGATGACATCAGACAAAAACGTGCTGTCCTCGGCGCTGACAGCTTCTTTTATTATCTCACGCCTGTCAGTTCCGTACATCATTCCCCAGCCATGAGGATTCTTGTCGCTGTGGGAAAAGAATGTCCGCAGATAGTGTGATATATCAGTATTTCTTGCCGAGGTGAAGCCGAGAAGCTCGCACATCATATCACCGCCTTACTTATGGAGTTTAATGCTGTCAGAGCAATTACAGACCTTTCTCCCGTTTATCTTTTCTTTCTCAAAGCCGATTATTTCGAGTGCCTTCTCGTTTTCGCCGAAATGCTCTTCCATTTTCTCGAGAACGCTTTCGGCGCGTTCTAACAGTTCTGCATCGGGGCTGAGAAGTGCCGCATTCTTGTGGTCGCTGACTGCCTTCTCCTGCAGCTCGGGAGTGAAGTCGAAGTCGGGCTGTGAGAGCAGATACAGTATCAGCAGATGCGCGAATTCGAGGTCTCTGCCGTCAATGCCGAGAGGTGCGGAGGGATTCAGGTCAAACATTCTCAGCTCGATGTGGTCAACGCCGTTTGCCGCAAGGTTTTCGAGCGTATTGATGCCCTTAGGCTTCAGGCGTATCGGCAGATACAGCTCGCTTGCCGAATACAGCGAGCCCGTAACGATGTGCTTCTTGATACTGCCCGTGAACGTCTTCAGGCTCCTGTGGTCGAGAATGGGCAGGAACCTGTTCCAGTAGCCGCGTTTGCTGTTTCGGAGCGAGGCATACTCGCTCATAATTATACCGCTTTTCCCGTCCTTATCAAGTGAAGCGTCATAATATGGACTTGACGCCGTAAGAAGCACAAGCAGATAGCTGTTTGCCATAAGCTGCTTGTACAGTTTAAGATACAGTTCATCCTTGAATGTGCGGAAGTCCTCGCCGTCGGTATTGAGCTCG
>CAMVIL010000175.1 GCA_947167535.1 uncultured Ruminococcus sp.
GTCCTCTGCGGAGTAGTTGAGGGTGTGGACGAACTCGGTATAGAAGATCCAGTTGACCAGATCGTATTTGTCGCGGAAGTGATAGTAGAAGCTCTTGCGGTTCATGCCGCATTCGGTGCAGATATCGCCGACGCTTATCTTGGCAAAAGGCTTGCGGAACATGAGCGACTTCAGGGCGGAAGCCAGCGCTTTTTTAGTAGCGTTTGATTCTGCCACGGCCGTCACCTCCCGAAAAAAATAAATGTCAAAAATATGCGAATTAATAACGAAAACCTGCAGAAAAATAGATGAATGATGAAATCACAGTGTTTAATTAATTATATTATAATACCGTACACAAAATCAAGTGGAAAATTATATGAAATTTTTAATTTTCTTTGAAAGAATACTTGACAATACGGAAAAGCTGTGGTATAATAACTTTGGATAAGTTTATAATTATCCAAAGGGATCATTTATCAAAAACAAAACTTATGGAGGGAACAATCATGCAAAAGAAAAGAATCGCATCCATGACCGCTGCTGCCGTTATGGCGCTGAGCAGTGCTGCTGCAGTTATCCCCGCTTCCGCGGACACAGCTGTTGCTTCTGTTGCTGCTTACGAAGTTGTTGAGGCTAGCACTGCTACCATCAAGTTCAACCCCAACGGCGGTACCATTATGGGCGCAAAGAAGAAGACCTACAAGAAGGGCAAGACCCTCGGCGTTCTTCCTACCGCTAAGAAGGCAAACGTTGTTTTCGACGGCTGGTACACCAAGAAGACCGGCGGTACAAAGGTTTCTTACAAGACCAAGCTTGCTAAGTGCAAGAACAGAACTTTCTATGCTCACTGGAAGGCTCTCGATCAGCCTCGCCTGAAGTGGAATTGGTCCAACAGCTTCGATGGCTTTGACTATCCGTCCAACTATCACAGCCCCAGATCGGTATATCGTTACATCTTCGACAAGAAGTATGCTGACCTTCTGTATGAGGCATTCGGCGGCGACTACGGCAGCTGGGGCGGTAACTGCTTCGGTATGTCCTCTACCGCTTCCTTCAACGCTCTCGGTCTGACCAACCTCAAGACCTTTAACAAGAAGGCTACATACACCAAGGACATCAAGCTCAAGGACAAGAGCGCTACTCTGAAGCTGACAGCAGGTCAGTTCTGCGAAGTTGCTCAGCAGATCCAGTACAACTGGGGCATCCAGGAGATGTACACCAATCACGAGAACAAGTATCAGGCAATCGCTAACGCTGCTAAGAGAACTCATAAGAAGACGGCTAAGCCTATCATCATCGGCGTTCTCGACAGAGTAAACGGCGGCGGACATGCTCTGCTGGCTTACAAGTTCGTAAAGGGCGACAAGTATTCCGATAAGGTTTACGTTTACGACTGCAACTATCCCGATAGCAAGAAGCAGTACATCGAGCTCAAGAAGAACAGCTCCGGCGCTTACACCGGCTTCAGATATGCTGACTTCTATGACAGCTACACTGATATCACCTACTTCCCCACCGCTACTGCTTACAACGTATGGAAGAACAGAGGCACCAAGAAGGCTGCTGGTCTGACCGACGAGCAGAGAAAGGAATGGGGTCTCGATTCCGCAGCTAATGCTACCATTTATGATGCACAGGGCAATGTTTACGCTACCATCACCAACGGTGTTGTAGAGGGCGGCGACGTTGTTAAGTACACTGTACTTGCTGACAAGTGGCTCGGCAAGCAGCAGGATCGTATGATCATCAGCCTGCCTGCAGGCAATTACACCATCAAGTCCAACGATGGTTCTGCTCTGAAGGTATTCGAGTACTTCAACGGCGCTACCAAGTCCGCTGAGGGCAGCGTTCTTAGCTTCTAAGGATCGACTGTACAGCTTGACATTCAGGTCAACTACAATTTGAATTTAAAACGGTATCGGGCGGCATTGTCCGATACCGTTTTTTTATGGGAGAGATGAAGATGTTTGCTTGTCCTGTATGCGGCGGAAGGCTCAAGGAGAATAAGTTTGGGCTAGCCTGCAAAAAGGGTCACCGCTTTGATGCGGCGGCGCAGGGATACGTCAACCTGCTGAGCGCCCGCCACGACCCTACGAATGCGGGGGACAACGCGATGATGGTGGCGGCGCGGACGGCTTTTCTTGAGTCGGGGCATTACCGCAGGCTGGCTGACAGGCTGGCGGAGATCGCGGTCCAACTGCTGAAAGACACGCCGGATGCCGAGGTTGTCGACTGCGGCTGCGGCGAGGGGTACTACACCAATATCTGTGCGGCGGCGCTGCCCGATGCCAGCTTCTACGGCATCGACCTTGCCAAGAGCGCGGTGCGTCATGCGGCGGCGACTGCCAAGGCTCGCGGGCTTTCAAACGTCAGGTTCGCGGCGGCGAGTGCCTTTGAGCTGCCCTTCGCCGAGCGCTCGGCTGATCTGCTGATAAGCGTGTTCGCGCCTGTTGCGGGCGAGGAGTATCGTCGGGTGCTGAAAAAGGGCGGACGGCTGGTGATAGTGTGCCCGTCGCCCGAGCATCTGTTCGGTATGAAGAGCGTGCTGTACGAAAAACCGTACACTAACAAGCCGAACGAATACGACCTCAAAGGCTTTGCCGAAGCGGGTTCCGAGCGGCTTGAGTACGACATCACGCTTGTGTCAAACAAGCAGATAATGGATCTGTACGCCATGACGCCTTACTACTACAAAACTCCCGCGGGAGGCAGGGAACGGCTGGGATCGCTGGAAACGCTGGACACCCGCGTGGGCTTTGAGATACTCACATTCAGAAAAAAATAACGAAAAGGAAATGAAGATGGAAAGACTATTTTGCAAGGGCTACACATGGGGATTTTTCTCGGGCAGCGGAGTCTTCGGCACCCCCGAAGCCGACCGCTCTATGGAACTTCTTGCCGGCAACGGGCTGGACTGGATATGCATACCCGTCAACTGCTTTCAGGAGAGCTATCACTCGACGACAGTTTTCTCGATGTTCGGCAGGACTCAGACCGATGCCGAGATAGAGTCGGCGGTCACTAAGGCGAAGTCGCTGGGGCTGAAAGTCTGTCTCAAACCGATGGTGGACTGCCTCGACGGTGCGTGGCGGGCGCGTATCAATTTCCCGCCCGAGCAGCCGAAATACTGGGATATGTGGTTCAGAAGCTACAACGCCTTCATGCTGCACTACGCAAGTCTCGCCGAGCGGCTGGGCTGCGAAATGCTCTGCACCGGCTGCGAGATGTTCGGCATGGACAGCCAGACGGAGCGATGCCGCGATATGATCGCAAAGGTGCGCGGGGTGTACAGCGGCGTCGTCATGCACAACGTAAACCACGGCGACGAGCTGAGATTCCCGTGGCTTGAGGACGTTGACGTCATCGGCATCTCGGCGTACTACCCCTGCACCACTCCCGATGACAATTCCCTCGCGCAGATGAACAAGGTCTGGACTGGGATAGCCGAGTCCCTCGGGAAAGTCCACGAGCATTACGGCAAGCCGGTGATGTTCGCGGAGATAGGTCTGCGTTCGGTGCGCGGGTGCGCGCAGTATCCGTGGGAGTTCCACTACGACCCGAACGAGGTCTCCGACGAGCAGGAGCAGGCTGATTTTTACGAAGCTGCGATGTCTGCGACCTTTGATATACCGTGGTTCGCGGGGTATTTCTGGTGGGACTGGAAGGCAAAGCTCCCGCCTGCTGAGAAAGCGGGAGAGAACCGCGATTTTACCTGCTACGGAAAGAAAGCCGAGCAGACGCTGAAAAAATGGTACACAAAATAACGGACATGACAAAATCGGCGATACCTGAAAAAGTATCGCCGATTTTTATTGTTGCAGGAGAGCGCGAAGGTCAGCCTGTTACGCTCTCGATGTATTCAAAGTCAACGTTGCCCGAGCTGACGTCCACCTTAGCGACCTGCACTCTGACTCGCTTGCCGACGGTGAATTCCTCGCCGGGCTCGAGACGCTTGATGGTGAACTTTTCGTCGTAGAAGTAGTCGGGGTAGGGGAGCGAGTCTAACCTGACGAGACCCTCGCAGGTGTTGTCGAGCATTACGTACATTCCGTGAGGTACGCAGGATACGATGATGCCTTCGTAGATGTCGCCCAGATGCGCCTTCATGTACTCGGCCTTGTAGCAGTCCTCGCAGCCGCGCTCGGTCTGCAGCGCGATGAGCTCGCTGGCTGACGACTGGTCGGCGGCTTTTCCGGAGAACTTGCCATAGCGTCTGCCTATTTCATCGGCGTCCTTGCAGGCGAGG
>CAMVIL010000176.1 GCA_947167535.1 uncultured Ruminococcus sp.
TCGCCGAACTTGAGCTCATCGGAAGGTGCAGTATCAGCGGAGCCGAGGCGTCTTGTCATAGCGCGTACTCTTGCCATAAGCTCGCTCATGGCGAAGGGTTTGGTGAGGTAATCATCAGCCCCTGCGTCAAGGCCTTCGACCCTGTCTTCTATCTCGCTCTTGGCGGTAAGAAGCAGCACAGGTATAGCATTTCCTGCGCGGCGTATTTCTTTAAGAGCAGTTACGCCGTCCATCACGGGCATCATGATATCCATTATCAGCGCGTCGTAATTTCCCGCCGACAGGTAATCGACGGCATCTCTGCCGTTGTGTACGATATCCACCGAATAGTTATTATGTCTGAGCGCCGCGCCCAGTGCGTTAGCCAGCGCCTTTTCGTCCTCTGCAAGCAGAAGTCTCATGCTCCTGCACCTCCGTTCGTTTTCATTATTATAACATAGCTACCTTAAATCTACCCTAAACAGGCGGGAGACAAATTTATTCCCGCTACTTTACTTTCAGTCTGTCCGCTTCCGCAGCGTCGGGCTTTACGTATACCGTTCTCTGGTCGGTGAATATCACCATTCCCGGCTTTGCTCCGTTCGGCTTCTTGACGAACTTTATCAGCGTGTAATCCACAGGCACCTGCGAGCTCTGCGCCGCTTTTGAATGATACGCCGCGATCCTTGCAGCCTGCAGTATCGTGCTGTCGGGCGGAGTCTCGCCGTTGGTCACGATCACCGTGTGGGAACCCGTGATGTTCTGCGTGTGCAGCCAGATGTCCGTCTTCTTCGAGTCCTTCAGGGTCAGCTTGTCGTTCTGACGGTTGTGACGTCCCACCAGTATCGTGTAGCCGTCGTCCGAGATGAATTTCAGCGGCGGCAGTGAGCGCGGCGGCTTGCCTTTGGCATAACGGCGGCGGATGTAACCCTCGTCAGCCAGCTCCTCGCGAAGCTGTTCTATATCCGATTCCGAATCCGCACGGGTCAGCGAATCCAGCACCGAGTCGATGTATTTAAGCTCCTGCTCGCCCTTCTCGATGAGCCCCGCGAGCAGCTTCTCGGCGGTGTCGGCTTTCTTGTATTCCTTGTAGTATTTCTGCGCGTTCTGGGTAGGCGTCAGGCGCGGGTCGAGAGCTATCTCGATCTCTTCGCCAGCCTCGCTCATGTAGTTTACGCATCTGAAAGAGGTCTGACCCTTTTCCAGCGCGTAGAGGTTGGTCATGATGAGGTCGCCGCAGTTCTTGAGCTTTTCGCGGTCGGCGCAGTCTTTGAGTTCCTGCCGCTGGTTGGCGATACGCCTTGCAGTCCTCTCGGAGAGGGAAGTCAGCAGTCTGAACAGATCCTGAGCCTTCTGCTTGATGCGCTCCAGCCTGTCGCGGGATGAGTAGAAATCGTCCAGCAGAGCGCAGGCGCTTTCGGCGGGGCGGGTCTCCATCAGCGAGCCGAAGTGTCGTATCCCGGCAAAGCAGAAGTCTTTGAGCAGACCCTCGGGAGTCGCCAGCATAGTGTAATGCAGGTCGCGGCGCCTGAGCTTTTCGCCCTCGGCGGTGACGTATCCCGCCAGCTTTTCCAGCTGTTCGGGGGAGTATGCGTTAACTGCTTTGTCCTCGCCGCCGTCGGTGAGCCATACCAGCTCGTCGGCGAACACGGGGGATATACCCTCGAGAGTCTGCACCAGCGCCTTTGAGAGCTTCTTGTTGGGCAGTTCTTTGAGCCGTGCAGTAAGCTCATCGGGGTCGATCTCGTCGAGTTTCAGCTTATCCGAGCGGGGCGGGAGAGTATACGCGATCCCCGGCAGAACGGGGCGCACCTCTGACATTTCGGGGGTGACGCGCTTGATGCTGTCCACCACCTTGCCGTCGCCGTCGATAAGAATAAGATTCGAGCGTCTGCCCATTATCTCGGCTGCGAGAGTGAGCTTCACGGGGTCGCCGAGCTCGTTGGAAGCTTCAACGTCGATGTAAAGTATACGCTCATACCCGTCCTGACGTATCGCGGAGATCTTGCCCGCAGTCAGACGTTTACGCATAAGCATACAGAACATGGGCGGAGTCTTTGGGTTTTCTATTTCCGCTCTGGTAACGTGAACGCGTGCCGCGCCTGCTGCCGAGTTTATCAGCAGCCGATAAGCGCCGTCGCGGGTGCGCACCCCAAGCAGAAGTTCTTCCCGCGAGGGCTGGTACACCTTTTCTATCCTGCCGCCGACAAGCGGCGCAAGCTCCTCCCGCACGAGCGAGAGGAATATTCCGTCTAAAGCCATGTGTTATCTCCTTAATGTGTCGTCTTAATACAGAACTAATTGAAATAAAATATATATTCCTGCACCCAGTATAAGCGGAGCTAATTGAAAAAACAAAGTATCCTTTATATAGAATCTCCCGCAGGATCTGATAAAAACATTCGGTATCAACAGAACTGACAGCCATACTAATAAGACAAACAGACCCAGTCCGATACTATGGTCTCGGTTATCTTTCTCAAAAATAAAAGCATAGCTCATTGTCAAGGCAATTACCGCAGCAATGCCTTCCGTCAGATTTACTATAACCGAACTGCTTTTACATAATATGGTTTTCATAGCAAACTCCGATCTGTATTCTTTATCTATGCGCCTTATCCTTTTCTGCCTTTGTCTCCTGTAAATACGCCGCCGCCAGCTCGTCGGGAGTTACCGCCCGCCCGGGCGAGGCTTCAAACGCCATGCACAGACTCGACGCCTTTTGCAGCCGCATCGCAGACGGCGCACACAGCACATCATCACGGTCGGCAAACATCGACTCCTTTATCTCGCAGCAGCAGTCGCCCACCAGCAGAAGTCCGCCGTCGGCAAACGCCGCCAGCTCCGACTCTCCGCAGACGCGGTCGGGAGCGACGTTTTTCACGCTGACTCCGTCCGACTCGTAAAGTCCCGCGTAGACGATGTCCTTGCGGGCGCGGAGTATCGGGAGTATCCTTCCGCGGTAGGGCGAACAGCCCCACGCCAGCGCTTCCAGCGTGGATATCCCCGCGCATCTGAGGGTCGGGCAGCCCATGACTATCCCCTTGACCGCAGCGATTCCGATGCGCAGTCCCGTGTAAGAACCGGGTCCCGCAGCGCAGGCTATGCCGTCCAGATCGGCAAAACTCAGCCCGCAGTCGGAAAGCAGCTCCTTTGCCATCGGAAGTATTATCTGCGAATGGGTAAGCGTCGTGTATACCGTTTTCTCGGCAAGCAGAAGCCCGCCGTCGGTCACGGCTGCGGACGCAGTCTTGCCCGATGTATCAATTGCCAATATCTTCAAAGCGTTCATCTCCGGTAATGATTATTGTTCTGGTATTGTCGTCCACTCTTGAAAGCTCGATGAATACCGTGCCGTCGGGGAGTGCGTCGTCAATATTCTCCGACCACTCGACAGCGAGTGCGCAGCCCTGCTCGAGGCAGTCGTAAAAGCCCACCGCGTCCAGCTCTTCCGACGAGCCTATGCGGTACATATCAAAGTGGCAGAGGGGCGTCATGCCATCCTCGCGGTACTCGTTGAGCAGCGCGAATGTAGGCGAAGTCACCTCATCGGGCAGACCCATGCCGACGGCTATGCCGCGGGTCATGGTAGTCTTTCCCGCACCGAGATCGCCGCGGAATGCTATCACATCGCCGCCGCGGAGTCTCGAGCCTATCTTTTTCCCGAGAGCTATCGTCTCTTCGGGAGAATGTGTCGTTATCGTCATTATTTTACCTCTGTAAGGTCTGTTTCTTCAACTACGTGGGTCTCATGGTTTTCCGAGTCGTTTTCCTGCTCCTGCTGCATGAAGTACCAGTCCAGCAGCAGGTCGGTGACGCGGTCGTAGGACTTCTTGCCGTCCTCGACGCCGTTGAGCTTCATGGAAGCGTCCGAGACCTTTTCGGAGACCTCGGCGACCTTTTTGGAATCAAACATTCCCTCGTCGCTTTTCTGAACGTCCTTCCAGTGCTCCACGTTGGTGTTCCAGTCGGTGAGCACATCGTCGGATATCGAGGCATAGAGCCGTGCCACCGTCTCTTCGGAGCAGTTTTTCTCGCACTGAGCGATGACATATTTCATAGCCCGCAGATATCCGCTGTAACGGTAATCGGCGCTGTCGCTGGCGTCGCAGGCGAGGAAGCCTATGAAGTTAGCCTCGTCCTCGCGCATAAAGCCCTTGGTGTGAGCAAGCTCGTGGCAGACGGTATCGGGCAGATTGAGCGGGGGCATCTCGTCGTTGTAATTAGCCTCCATCGTAAAGGGGAAGTA
>CAMVIL010000177.1 GCA_947167535.1 uncultured Ruminococcus sp.
GTTTGCAAGCCAACTCACCCAAAACAGCGGGTGCAGCCGCGCGAGGCTGCCGAGGGGTCGAGGGGGCGAGCAGCCCCTCGCAAGGGTTTGGGGACAGAGTCCCCAATTGCGCCCGCAGGCGCAACGAATTAAAATCGGCATACAAAATACTCCATCTAACTTAAAGGCTCAACCGTCCGAATCACACCCACACCGCGAGAACCCCACCGGTGCCGATTTTAAATTTCCCGATGCCAAGCGAAGCGCGGCGAGGGAAATCTCCCAATTGCGCCCGCAGGGCGAACGATCACAACCGCCCCCAAAAAATAACAAATACACGGAGACAAAATGAACTTCAATAACGCCAAATTCGTAACATCCTTTGGCAGGCTTTCACAGATGCCGCCCTCCGACAGACCCGAGGTCTGCTTTTCGGGGCGCTCAAACGTGGGAAAGTCTTCGCTGATAAATAAGGTGCTCAACCGCAAGGCGCTGGCTAGGGTCAGCGCGACTCCCGGTAAGACCGTCACCATAAATTTCTTCGAGCTGGACGGCATTTACCTCGCCGACCTTCCGGGCTACGGCTACGCTAAGGTATCGAAGGGCGAGAAACGCGGGTGGGGTCAGCTTATCGGCGGTTACCTCGCCGATACCGACAGACAGCTGGCGCTCGTGATCCAGCTGGTGGATATGCGTCACCCGCCCAGCGCCGATGACCTGCAGATGATAAATTATCTCATAGATAACGAACTGCCCTTCATCATCGTGCTGACCAAGGCGGACAAGCTCAAAAAATCCGAGCGCGAGGCACGCATGGCCGCTTTCAAAGACGAGATACCCTGCTTTGAGGATATCACCGTTGTGCCTTTCTCCGCCGTCACCGGCGAGGGCGTCGAGGACGTCCGCGCTATCATCGAGGACGCGACTTCCGACTTCGAGGCTTACGACGAAGCGGAAGAGGAAGAGTACGAATACGATGAGGACGGGGAATACTTCGAGGAAGCCGATCCCGACTCTTCAGATGCGGACGACCTGTCGGCGTTCAGAGGAGCGCTCAAACCTCAGTGAATCTACTGAGAGCACCCCGAAAGGAAAGATGAAAATGGAAATGAAAACGCTTTTCGCAAAGGGTCACCCGACCTTTTCTTACGAGATATTCCCGCCGAAAAAGTCGGCGTCCTTCGACGATATCCATGATACCCTCAAGGGTCTGAAGGCGCTCGAGCCCAGCTTTATCAGCTGTACCTACGGCGCAGGCGGAAACCCCGCCGATACTTCCACTATCGACATCTGCCGTATCATGAAGGAACAGTATGATATCCCGCCTATCGCGCATATCACCTGCGTAAACAACACCAGAGCCGATATCGACAGGATAATCGAGCTTCTGAAGGACGCTGGGGTAGATAACGTTCTTGCTCTGCGGGGCGACAAGAACGATAAGGTGCCCCCCAAGGACGACTTCCACTACGCTTCCGAGCTTATCTCGTACATGAAAGAAAAGGCGCCGTGGATACACATTTCCGCCGCCTGCTACCCCGAGACTCACCCCGACAGCGACAGCCCCGTTTCGGATATCCTGCACCTGAAGGAAAAGGAAGACTGCGGAGCCGAGCATTTTATCTCTCAGCTGTTTTTCGATAACGAGGATTTCTATAACTTCCGCGAGAAGACTCTTATCGCGGGAATGAAGAGCCCCATCGAGGCGGGTATCATGCCTGTGACCTCAAAGACGGGCATTCTCCGCATGGTCTCGATCTGCGGAGCCAGTGTCCCCAAGAAGCTGGCTCGGATACTCAACCGCTATGAGTCCGACCCTGTGGCTCTGCAGGACGCCTGCATAAACTACGCCATCGACCAGATAAACGACCTCATCGTCAATGACGTTGACGGTATACACCTCTACTCGATGAACAAGCCCGATATCTCCGCAAGGATATACGGTGCGGTCAAGAACCTGCTCTGAGCTACGGAGGAACGAGATGAACAATATGCCGTCATACGGCTCGTGGGGCTACCCGCCCCCCGACTACCGCTCTGAGCTTATGAAAGCCCGCGCCTCGGAAAAGCGGGCGCTCAACATTAACGTGTGCCTGCTGGCAGGGCTGCTGCTTTTGTATAACCTCTTCAACAGAATTCTGGTTTACGTCTATTACTATCTGGCATATATACGCTATACCGGCTCATTCACGCCGAACTTCAGGACAGTTTTAAGCTACCTGCAGGAAAACGAACTGACCAAGGGCACGGGGTTCACCATGACGGCGAACCTCTTTATCGTCAGCGTTTCGGCGATATTACTCGTGTCGATAGCCCAGCCCGTCATGAAGATAAAAGTCAGCGATATGGTAAAGCCTTATCGAGGCTTTGTCAGGGACGGCGCTATGTGGACGCCGCTGAGCATCACCTTCAATATCCTCATCGGACTGATAGCGGGAATGATAACCACCGCGCTGAACAACAGCGGCATCTCGGTGCCCAAGGCGGACTTTTCGATAACTTCGCCTTCACATTATGCGATAATCATACAGCTCGTGTACGTCTGCGTGATAGGCCCTGTCATCGAGGAGCTGGTCTATCGCGGTATCATCATAAAGCTCCTGTCGCCTTACGGCAGGCTTATGAGCGCGTTCATGTCGGCGCTGATATTCGGACTTATGCACGGCAATATCTCGCAGGCGCTGTCGGCGTTCGGCGGCGGACTTATCTACGCGCTGATAACCGTCCGCTACAACAGCATCGCCCCGACGATAGTTATGCACATAATAAACAACACCATAGCGAGTATCCCCGATATCTCAAAAGCCGTCGGCTACGACCGCGGCAGCGATATCTCCCTCACAATTCAGATAGTCATTCTGTTCGCGGGATTCTACGCCATGTTCGTCATGCTGTCTCAGCTTCTAAGGCAGATAACCTCTGACGAGCCGAAATGCGTTCTGCACGAGGGCGAACGCTTCAAGATAATTTTCACGAATATCCTGCTGCTTCTGTATTTCGCCTACATCATCGGCGGATATGTCAGAAGCTTCATAAGGGCAAACGGAGGTGGATAGTATGGAAAAAGACACGAGCTTCGTGCTCCCCGACGGGATAGATATCCCCGACGTCAGCGGGCTGAAAAACGCTTACTCCGTAACGGGGGAGGGCAGCCTTTCCGCGCTGCTGAGCGCCGAAAAGCTTATGGACTTCATCACGGCGTTCACCGAGCTTATCCCCGAGCCTGTATTCTTTTTCCTCGAGCTGCCCTGCTCCACAGAGGAGGAAAAGGAGCTCAGGAAGTCTGAGTCCGACCCCTTCCACTACAAGCTCTACTACCTCGACAACTGCACCCGTCCCGTTATCCGCGCACTGATAAAGGACTACGGCTCCATGCTCATAAACGACGGCATCTGCCGATTCGGCTTCGGCGGGAACCAGAGCGGCGACGAGATATACGTCCAGAGCTACAAGGTCATGAGCCTCTACTGCGCCGAGGACGGCCGCACCAAAAAGACCGAGAGCCTGCTTGGGGAGTTCGGCGCTGAAAAGGTGGAAGAGCTCGTGACTCCGTGGGAGATTATCTCCAAGGATAACCCAGGCACCTGCGTCCGTGCGGAGGAGGACGGCATCAGCCCCTACGACCTGCCTGAGATGTTCAGGAAGGCGGGTATGTATTACGCCGAAACGGTGTAAGGAGAGACAAAAATGATTTATGAGCACAAGGTTCAATATTACGAGACCGACGCTATGAAGATAGTCCACCACTCCAACTACGTCCGCTGGATGGAGGAGACCCGCGTGGCTTTCCTCGAGAAGATAAACGTCCCGCTGGAGATGCTGGAGGAGATGGGGATAGTCTGCCCCGTGCTGGAGGTCAACTGCGAGTACCGCCACATGACCGTATTCGGCGACACCGTGACGATAGAAGCCACCCTCGACGAGTTCAGCGGAGTCAGGATGCTTGTCAGCTACACAATGACCCTCCCCGACGGCAGGGAGTGCTGCATCGCGAAGTCAAAGCACTGCTTCATGCAAAACGGCAGGATACTCAACCTCAGGAAGAAATATCCCGAGCTGTACGAACGCTTCCTGCCCGAGATAAAGGACAAAGCAGAATAAGAAGATAACAATAAGAGCTGTTGCGACACAGCTCTATTTTGTTGCGGGAAAGCCCCGCTGTCCGTTTGTTGTCTCTTTCTTTTTAGTCTGCTTTTTTGATGTAT
>CAMVIL010000178.1 GCA_947167535.1 uncultured Ruminococcus sp.
AAATGTCCGGGAAAACATCCCCGCCATTCTTCCTAAACAAATTCTTTCGTGTTATGTTATCCACGAGAAGCTGGGTACGGTGCTGAGCGCTATCAAGCCCGAGGAGATAGTGTAAAACCGCGAAAAAAATCCCCCGCATTATGAAATGCGAGGGACCGTGCTATCGGGACGACAGGACTTGAACCTGCGGCATCCTGCTCCCAAAGCAGGCACTCTACCAAACTGAGTTACGTCCCGTAACTGATATATTATATCACGGCGGCGTGGAAATGTCAATATCAAGAAATTGTTTTTTATAAGGATAATAACAAAACTGCGCCCGTGGGGACGCAGTTTTTTCTTCATGAGAGCATCTGTGAAATGTTGTCTATCATATCTCCCAGCGAGTCCATCGCCTTGGAGACCTTTGACTTCATCCTGCGCTTTTTGCCGCCGACGGAGTTATAGATGCCGTACACCGCAGCACCCACAGTAACGCCCGCGCTTACGCCTTTTGCTATTGCTTTGAAGTTCATGCTGTCACTTCCCTTTTGTTTTATAGTCGGCAGCCGCCGCAGTATTAATCTGCCCGTGGGCATAAGTATATATACCTTGTAAAAAAATGCCTCACATACTTGCAATCTGCAAAAAGATGTGGTATAATAGACACAGTAAGACTTGCGATGCGAGTCTTTTGCGGGCTGTTCGCCCGCCTGTGTCATTATATCATTTCGCCTCGGGTCTTGTGAAAAGCACAGCTTTTCCCGACCTCTCGTGCTCATGATATAATAGTATACAGAAATTTTTCCCGACAATATGTCGGAATATCTTGGAGGTTTTTACTATGGCTATGTTTGACAAGCTGCTCGCCAACTTAAAGGCAAGCAGAAAGACGATCGTTTTCACCGAGGGCACCGACGCGAGAATCCTCTCCGCTGCTGACAGACTGCTCAAGGAAGAGCTCATGGGCGTTATCCTCTGCGGCAATCCCGATGAGGTAAAGGCTGCAGCTGCTAACGGCGGTTACGATATCGCTAAGGCTGAGATCCTCGATCCCGCTACCTATGCTGATATGGACGAGCTCGTAAAGCAGATGGCTGAGCTGAGAAAGGGCAAGATGACCGAGGACGAGTGCCGCGCTGCACTGTCCAAGTCCAACTACTTCGGCACCATGCTGGTCAAGGCAGGCAAGGCTGACGCTCTTCTGGGCGGCGCTACATACTCCACCGCTGACACCGTTCGTCCCGCACTGCAGATAATCAAGACCAAGAAGGGCTCCAATCTGGTAAGCTCCAGCTTCATCCTTTTCCGCGAGAAGGACGGTCAGGAAGAGAAGATCGCTATGGGCGACTGCGCTATCAACCTCGGCTACACCGACAGAGTCGACAAGGAAGGCAACGTTGTTCTCACCGCTGCTCAGCAGCTGGCTGAGGTCGCAGTTGAGACTGCACGCACCGCTGACTTCTTCGGCATTGACCCGAAGGTCGCAGTACTGAGCTTCTCCACCTACGGCTCCGGCAAGGGCGGCACTGTTCAGCTCTCCCACGATGCAGTCATCGAGGCTCGCAAGATCGATCCCGAGCTGACCATCGACGGTGAGTTCCAGTTCGACGCTGCTGTTTCGGCTGAAGTTGCAAAGACCAAGTGCCCCGACTCCAAGGTTGCCGGTCAGGCAAACACCTTCATCTTCCCGCTCATCGAGGCTGGTAACATCGGCTACAAGATCGCTCAGAGACTTGGCGGATTCGAGGCTTACGGTCCTATCCTTCAGGGTCTGAACGCTCCCATCAACGACCTCTCCCGCGGCTGCAACGCTGACGAGGTTTACAAGATGGCTATCATCACAGCCGGTATGGCTTGATCTTGAATCAGTACATAATTTCGGACTGCTCTTCGGAGCAGTCCGTTTTTTCGTGCAGAAAATCTTTCCATGTTTCGACGTTGTTTTTGCGGATACAATAATATTATCACCGCGAAAGGAATGATGATACATGGCAAAAAATATGCAGCTGGCGGCGCTTATGAGCGCGGCTATCATACTGGCTTCGTGCGGTCAGTCTGCCGGCGACCGCAGCGAGAGGGATACATCACAGACTTCGATGCAGAGCGCACTCACCGAGGACACGATACGCACGACTATGAGCGAAGGCACCGTGGAGCCTGTGCAGGGACAGCCGCTCTCCACCGAAAAGCACGGCTACGGGCAGGGCGTGCAGCTGGACGGCAGCAACCGTCCGCTGGGTGCGCTGGAGTTCAACGCTCAGTACGGCAAGTTCTCCGCGACTGCCATCAACGAGAAGGACAGGAAGATCACTCTGACCTTCGATCAGGGGTACGAGAACGGTTATACGTCCAAAATTCTGGACACTTTGAAAGAGAAGAAAGTTCATGCGGTGTTCTTTGTACTGCAGGACTACGCCGAGAAGAATCCCGAACTGGTGCAGCGAATGATCGACGAGGGTCACACTGTCGGCAACCACTCGGTGACCCACCGATCGATGCCGGAGCTGTCGCCTGAGGAATGCAGGCAGGAAGTGCGGGGGTTACAGCGTTATATCAAGGAAAACTTCGGGTATGTGCCTACGCTCTTCCGTCCGCCGATGGGAGAGTTCTCCGAGCAGTCGCTCGCGATCACTGAGGAGTGCGGGAATAAGACGATGCTTTGGAGCTTCGCCTACGCCGACTGGGACGTAAACGATCAGCCCGATCCTGCCGAGGCTAAGGAAAAGCTTATCGGAGCGGCGCACGAGGGCGCCATCTATCTTCTGCACTCGGTGTCCGAGACAAACGCTAAGATCCTCGGCGACGTCATCGACGGTATACGCGCCGAAGGGTTCGAGTTCAACTGATGGGAAAACACTTTCTGTCCTTACCGGCAGAAGGTGTTTTTTATTGACAAACTCTGTTTTCATGATATAATAATATAGTAGAAAATTTTTTCAAAAAACTTGTGATGTTTTTTCTTCTTGAACGTCTTATAGACAAAGGTGGTGAAAATGTGAAGGAGCTTGATTCCATATATCGACAGTATTACGAAGAGGTCTACAGGTATCTGCGCGGTCTTACCGCAAGCGAGCAGATAGCTATCAGGGCTTTATCTACGCCATCAACACCCCCGACGCGGAATACTCGATCACCTACGTGGAGCTTATTTTCTGCAACTATGCCTTTGACATCGAATACGAGAAGTACATCCCCACGGGATACCTGCCCGACGGCTTCAACGCCAAGGAAGGCAATCCGTACAGGAAAAAGATGATGAACGAATAAGAAAGATCCGCGGACGGCAAAAACGTCTGCGGATCTTTTTGTGCATATTATTGTACAGTTAAACTATCCTGAATTTTGTACAGTTTACTGTCTGATGTAGATTCCGTTGGACTCGATGTAGTCCTCCATGTCGTCCTTGTAGTAAAGATCGAGGGGGTCGGCGTGTGCTTCGAGAGCGCGCTTGCCGATGTCGTGACGGAAGTGAACGTTCTCCCAGGTGATCTTGTCAACGGCTTCATAGGAGCGGCGAAGCGCTTCCGCGAGAGTGAGAGCCGTGCAGGTAACGCCCAGAACTCTGCCGCCGTTGGTGAGGAACTTGCCGTCGGCGGAAAGCTTGGTGCCAGCGTGGTAAACGAACGCACCCTCTACCTGACCCTTGTCGTCAAGACCGCTGATCTCCAGACCCTTGGGATAGCTCAGCGGATAACCGCCGGAAGCCATAACTACGCAGGCGCAGCTTCCCGACTTCCAGTTTATCTTCAGCTCGGAGAGCTTGTGGTCGTAGATCGCGTCGAAGATATCCGCGAGGTCGGTGTCCAGCATGGGGAGCACCACCTGCGTCTCGGGATCGCCGAAGCGGCAGTTATACTCGATGACCTTGGGACCCTTGGGGGTTATCATCAGACCGAAGTAGAGACAGCCCTCGAAAGTTCTGCCCTCTGCCTTCATTGCCTCGATAGTGGGCTTGAAGATGGTCTCCATGCACTCCTTGGCAACGGCGTCGGTGTAGTAGGGGTTGGGGGAAATGGTTCCCATGCCGCCGGTATTCAGACCCTCGTCGCCGTCGAGTGCGCGCTTGTGATCCATCGAAGAGATCATCGGAACGACAGTCTCACCATCGGTAAAGCTCAGCACCGAGACCTCGGGACCTGTCAGATACTCCTCGATAACGATGCGTGCGCTGGACTTGCCGAATTTCAGCTCGTC
>CAMVIL010000179.1 GCA_947167535.1 uncultured Ruminococcus sp.
GTTTGAAAGATCCCAGCTGTCGCCGATCTTCGCGCAGACTGCCATTTCGTAGGTCTTGCCTGCTGTGAGCTTCGGCGATGTGAAGGTTCTGGTGTCAGCGTTCGTGTACGCCTGCACTCTCCACCTGCCAGCCAGCTTGACTGCGATGCCGTACTGCTGAGCGTTTTCTGCCGCCGTCCACTTTATCCTAAACTGGTGGTATTGCTCGCTGTATTCCGTCGCGGTGACTCTGGGAGCGGGGGAATGAGGGTTCGGCGTCACGGTTATGGCGTTGCCGAAGTCGTTATTCCACCTGCCGCCGAACATTGCGATGACCGAGACCTTGTACTCGGTGCCAGCCTTGAGCTTTTTCAGCGTATAGGAAGTTCCCGAGCATCTGCCGAGTATCTGCCAGCTGCCGTTTGCGTATCCGCAGACGGCGTACTTCTCGGCGCCGTCAACTGCGTCCCAGCTGAGCTTTACCGAGCCGTCGCCCTTTTTGAATGTGATCTTAGTCGGATTGGCGGGACGGTTGGGATCTTCGGCCAGAACGGGAGTGCCGCTGACTTCGTTTACCTCGTACATTCGCTCGAGCATCTCAAGGTAATCGGTGCGGGTGGCCGCCGTGTGGGGCTCTATCCTGCGCTCCGACTTGGGAGCGTCGGGAGCCCCCTTGCCGATCATTATTCTCCATGTAGCCGCCCAGGTGACGGCTTCCCATGCGTAGTAGTCAATATCGTAGTAGTCGATGAAATCGTCGGCTCTGCCGAAGTCGATCTCTCTTTTGTAGTCTGCGAATTCGGCGTATCTCATCAGCATGAGTGCGAGATCCTGCCTTGTAACCCATTCGCCGACGCCGAATCTGCTTGACGACACTTCGGGAGTGCCCACGCAGATCTTGTTTTTCTCGCCCCAGACAAGAGCTTTTTCATACCACGCGCCTTTCTGCACGTCGGTGAATCGGGAGCTTCCGCTGACTGCGGGTCTGCCCGCCATGTCATAGAGAGTCTGCACCGCGGCTTCGCGGGTGATAAGATCCTTAGGCGAAGCGCCGTCGGGGATGATGACCTCAGCCTTGTCGGGAAGGGTGTACTTTTGCGCGGCGGAAAGCTTTACCTTGTCATCGAAGCTGAGCAGATATTTGCTGTCGCCGCCTGTGGAGTCATCGAAGCCGTAGTCGATGGTCCATTCGGTGGCTATACCGAAGACGTCGTCGGTGGTGCCCTCTTTGTAGGTCTTTATCAGCAGAGGGTTGTACCCGATGTCAAGGGTAGTGAAGTCGTTGATGAACGCCTGCAGGTAGTGCAGTTTGTTGTTCTTTGAAACATCGAGGGAGGTCAGCTGATTGTCGGCGCAGTCGAGGTAGACTAGCTTCGGGTTCTTGGACAGGTCGAGAGTCTTGATATCGTTGTAGGCAACGCTGAGCTTGGTCAACTCGGGGTTGTGGCTGACGTCTACGCCGGTGACGTCGTTGTTGGCGCAGTTGTAGTACTGGAGTCCCGTGTTGTGGGTGATGTCTATGCTTCCGAGACCGGGGTTGTCCCAGATATCGAGGCGTTTGAGGCGCGGACAGCCTGTGACGTCGAGGGTCTTGAACTTGTTCCTGAAAGCGTCAAGGTGCTGGAGATTGGGGTTGTGGCTCAGGTCAAGAGTCGTGAGCCCGCAGTCGCCGCACATAAGGTGTTCAAGCTCGGAATTATTTGTGACGTCAAGCTTTTTGAGCGGATTGGAATTGCACTCGATGTATGATATCTTCGAGTTGTTGGAAACGTTGAGGGAAGTTATGTTGCAGTCGAAGCAGTACACCCATTCGAGTTTGGGGTTGGGAGTGAAATCGAGGGAAGTGAACTTATTGCCCGAGCACCACACGCCGATAAGCTCTTTGTTCTTGCTGAGGTCCATCGTTTTGATGTTATTGTTCATGCAGTAAAGACCGCGAAGCTCAGGCAGGCGTTCGATGCCTTTGAGGGAGCTGATACCCATTCCGACGCACCAGATATTTCGCAGTTCGATAAGCTCATCGGAGCTGAGTACGCCGTCGCCGTCATTGTCGTAATTTGGTTCCGAGATGACAGCTCTGAAATTCGGGTCGGGGAAGACCGACTCGGTTATCGGCACGGGTCTGAGCTCGTAGACTGCCTGCGGGGAGTTTACACCGTCTTCCGCAAAGCAGGTCGGAGCGCCGCAGGTGAGAGCTGTGACCACCGACATACAGCAGGCGACAAGGCTTGACATTTTCATCAGTTGCTGCTTCCTTTCTTTTTTTTTGACGTGCAGTCGCTCCGCTGCGCGTAGACTCGTACAGCGATGCCTTCATTCTGAGCCGCGGCACACGAAGGTGCTATACCTTCATGTTGCGACCTCTGGCGTGGTCGTGGGGGATGTTTGCTTGCAAACTCCTGAAAAAAGCGCGCAGCGGCGTTTGCCGCCTGCCCTTGACAGTCATACGGGTAGTGGCGGACTCATGGCAGGTGCCTATTAAATGACGTATATGTAACATGATATATTTATTTAAATATATCACATATATTTTATTTTTTCAATACCCGCGATGTTGAAAATCTTAACGTATTTATATGCCTGCGGGAAAACGGCAGGATAGTAGTGTATTCCGACAATTATAGGGGCCTCGCGGCAGGAAAAATAGTGCAAAATATAATAATGATTTCTCACAATCTTCATTGACTTTTAGCGAAAAATATGGTACAATATATATGAATATCCTGAGTTTTTAGTAATTATTGATAAATTCCATAGGAGGCTTCTTAATGAAAGCTAAATTTATAAAAAAGGCAGTCGCGGCTACGCTGGCGCTGGCACTTGCTTCGGGCAATCTGCCGCTGCAGTTTGCTTCGGGATTGTTCGGGGATTATGCCGTCACCGCAAGCGCTGCGGGTGAAGGCGACGAGGAACGCCCAGAAGCTGTCTCGAAATATAATGCCGAGACACACACGCTTGTGCTGGAAGGCAAAGTCGCCTATAATACCATAGCAGAGGCGCTGAAAGAATGTGATACCGATGAGATCGCCGACGGCTCGGTAGATGTTGTCGTTTCGGAGGAGGGCGCGGTGCTTACCGCTGCCGATGCTCTGAGATCTGACGAGTTTAATGATAAGATCAGAAGCATCGACCTTACAGGTGCGGTGCTTGAAGGAAAGAGCGCCCGCGGGATGTTCAGCAATTTCCGCAAGCTCAAGAGGGTCGTTCTCGGCAATATCATCACAAAAGAGATCACCGACATGAGTGAAATGTTCAGCTGCTGTACTTCCCTGAAGTCCATAGACCTCAGCGGATGCGACACGAATGGCGTCACCGAGACGGTATCTATGTTCAACCGCTGCGTAAAGCTTGAGACTGTATGTGTCGGCAGCAAGTGGGATCTGAGCAAGGTGGAGAAGTCGGATTCGATGTTCCGCTCCTGCCTGAAGATCTGCGGCGGCAACGGCACAAAGTACGATCCCGAGCAGATCGAGGTGGCTTACGCCGTTATCGACAAGGACGGCAATACAGGCTATCTGACCGGAGCTTACTCTTTAAAGCTTCCCAAGGACATGACAATTGTCGAAGAGCCGGTTCAGGAAGCTGACGAGAAGCCTTCCGATGAGGAAAAGGCTGACAAGAAAGAGACCGAAGAGAAGGTAAGGGTGACCGTCAAGTATCTGAAGGACGAGTCGGTGAAGATCGGCTTCAAGGAAGATGCTGACAAGACACAGGTAGTCAGGGCAAACGGCAGAAAGCTTGCCTGCGTGGAGGACACCTACATCGTGACCTTTGCTGACGAGAGGGACGTTGAGATCACTCTGGAAGAGTTTGATCCCGAGGCTCCCCACGAGCACGCTTACGTTGAGGAGATAACTAAAGAGCCTACCTGCACCGAAGAGGGCGAAAAGACCTACACCTGCGAGTGTGGCGACAGCTACACCGAAGCTATCCCCGCTCTGGGTCACGAGTTCTCTGTGGAGTGGACTACCGACATCGAGCCCACCTGCACAAAGACAGGCAGCAAGTCGCACCACTGCACGCGCTGCGACGAGAAGACTGACGTTACCGAGATACCCGTAAGGGATCACAGCCGCGCCAAGGCCGAGATAACCAAAGAACCTACCTGCACCGAGGAAGGTGAGAAGACCTACACCTGCACCGTCTGCGGCGAGACGAAGACCGAGCTCATCCCCGCGCCCGGGCATCAATA
>CAMVIL010000180.1 GCA_947167535.1 uncultured Ruminococcus sp.
GTATCGGCACGGCGCGGGGGATAGCTACTACCGTCTGCAATGCGCCTATCGCGCAGGTGTAGCGTTCCTGTTCAATCAATCCTGCCATATGTATTTCTCCTTTACTTTCCCAAGAATGTGTAAGGCTCCTGCTCCAGCCACCACTTGGTGTAGGGGTTGGAGGAGTGCTTTGCGAGGTTCTTGACGAACTCGTCGTTCTCGATAGTCTCGAGGATGCGCTCGCCGTAGTTTACCAGACCCTCATATCCCATGCCGAAATGCTCGTCGCCTATCAGCAGAGACGGAATGCCGAGCTTTGCGCCCCAGAGCGTCATGCCTCCGGGACGGGCAAGCAGAATGTCGGGCTTGATGCTGGTGAGCACGTTTACCAGCTCAAACTCCTGCTTGTTGCAGACGTTGTAGTTGGGAACATCGCCGTAGTCCTCGACGGTGTGTCTCAGGGTATCGGCACGCTCGTCCTCGTTGTCGTACTGCGGGTCGTGATGGAATATCGCAGCACCCTGCGGCTCCATGCCCAGCTCCTTGAGCAGAGCCAGCAGCGAATGACCGTGGGAAGCGCCCGCCGTAACGTAAGCGGTCTTGCCCTTGAGCTTCTCGCGGAGAGCCTCGATCTTCGGCAGGTACTCTGCCTTCTTGCGGGCGAGGAACTCCTCGACTTCTTTCTCCTTGCCGAGTATCTGACCCAGTTCTCTGAACCAGCGGTCGGTCTGGGCGATGCCGTAAGGAGGCGAATTGCGGATCTCGGGTACACCGAAGCTCTGCTCCAGCGCCGCGCCGAGATAGCTGCCCAGAGTCGAGCAGGCCTGTATGGTCAGTGCAGCCTCGCTGGAATAGCTAAGAGAATCGACAGTCGCGAAAGGCGTGATGTAATTGGGCTCGTAGCCGAACTCCGCGAACCACTCGCGGAAGATATCGCTGCCCCAGAAGTTGATGACGTTAATAATGTTGCGCTTCTGACGGGCAGGCTTGATGATCTTTCTTGCGATGCCGTGATAGCCCGCGTCGAAGCCGGATGTCCACATCTTGGAGCGGAAGCCCTCGCAGAATACTGCGACAACGGGAATTCCAAGCTCCTTCTCGGCGTTGTTTGTGACGCTTTCAACGTCGTCGCCGATGATACCCGCCGCGCAGGTGGTGATAACGAATATCGCCTTCGGCTTGGCGCGCTTGTAGACCTCGTGGATAGCAGCGTCAAGCTTCTTGCCGCCGCCGTAGATGGTGTCCTTCTCCTCGAGATTGGTGGAGAAGATCTTTCTCTGTGTCGGGTGATCGAGCTGTCTTAAGTAAGCGTTTACGCGATAGGTGAACGCGAACTCATGCAGGCAGGTGGAGCAGCCGACAGGACCGTGTGAGATTATCGCTGCGTCCTGAATAAGTGTCAGCGTGCAGGCAGCGTTTGACGTGCCGCAGCCGAGACACTGGCTGAACGAGCGGTTTTTATCTTTCAGCTTGCCGCAGCCCGAGCAGGCAGAAACAAGCTCCTTTGCAGTTCCCTGAAATCCCGTGATCGAGTTAAGGCGTATCTCGCGTATCTCGACCTCGGGGATATCCAAATTTACTTTGCTCATCGTGACACTCCTTTAGATTCTGTAATCGCTGTCGATGTTCTCCATGAGGCCGTACTCGAAGAGGATCTCTTCAAGGCGCTCCTGAGTCATCGGCTTGGGAATAACAAACATATCGTTCTGCTCGATCTTCTCGGCAAGAGTGCGGTATTCGTCCGCCTGCTTTGCCTGAGGGAAGTGCTCGATAACAGTCTTCTTGCGGATCTCGGCACGCTGAACGTCGTTGTCACGCGGAACGAAGTGGATCATCTGAGTACCCAGCTCCTTTGCGAATGCACGTACAAGCTCTGCCTCGCGGTCAACGTTTCTGGAGTTGCAGATGATACCGCCGAGACGAACACCGCCCTGACGAGCATATCGGGCGATTCCCTTCGAGATGTTGTTCGCAGCGTACAGCGCCATCATCTCACCGGAAGCTACGATGTATATCTCCTTAGCCTTGCCCTCACGGATAGGCATTGCAAAACCGCCGCAGACAACGTCGCCGAGAACGTCATAGAAAACGTAGTCGAGGTCTTCGGTGTAGGCACCGAGTCTTTCGAGCAGTCCGATGGAAGTGATGATACCGCGTCCTGCGCAGCCGACACCGGGCTCAGGGCCGCCGGACTCAACGCACTTTGTGCCCAGGAAGCCTTCTTTTAAGATAGCGTCAAGCTCGATGTCGTCCTCGCCCTGATCTCTCAGAGTATCGAGAACAGTCTTCTGATGCAGACCGCCGAGCAGCAGTCTGGTGGAGTCAGCCTTAGGGTCGCAGCCTACTACCATTACGTGATTGCCGCGCTCCACAAGTCCTGCGGTAAGGTTCTGTGTGGTAGTCGATTTACCGATACCACCCTTTCCGTATATCGCGATCTGTCTTAATTCCTTAGCCATTTTAACTTTCCCTCTTTCATATATATTGTTAATAATAAATACCGTATATTGTATATTGATATATCTCGATATATCTTATATTGTATTTTCTATCCGTGGGAGAATGTATCCTTGCGAGACAGTCTCTGCAGATTCAGATATATCTGATCGCCGTAATCCTTGCCGCCGGGGATACCCACCGCATCTGCGCGGCATCTCTGACAGTGCCTGAACACGTCGATGTATTTTGAAGCTTTTAGTATCGCACGCTCCAGCTCCATGCAGTCGGGCTCGCGGCAGTCTTTCAGCTTGTGGTTGGGTATCAGCGGGATTATGTTGTAGATATCTGCGCCCGCCTCTGCGACGGTCTTTGCCACCGTTTCGATATGGTCGCCGTTGATGTCGGGAACGAACACGGTGTTGACCTTGAGCGTTATGCCCGACTCACTTATCAGACGAATACCCTTGAGCTGCTGCTCTATCAGTATCTCAGCCGCTTCGACGCCTGTGTAGTGCTTTCCGTGCCACACGATGCCGTCGTTCAGCTGCGCTTCGATCTCGGGATCCACCGCATTGACCGTGACGGTCAGCGAATCGACTCCGACATCGATTATCTCCTGCGCCTTTTCCGCAAGCAGCAGACCGTTGGTGCTCATGCACTTCACAAGGTCGGGGAACTCCTTCTTTATGAGCTTGAACGTCTCAAGCGCATAAGGACTTGCCAGCGTGTCGCCGGGGCCCGCGATGCCCGCTACGTGTATCTCGGGACAGACCTCCAGCGCCCTGCGTACCGCATCCACCGCTTCCTCAGGAGTGATGACTGTCCGGCTGACACCGGGGCGTACTTCATAGTTGTTGAAGCTGCGCTCGCAGAAGCGGCACTCTATATTACAGCTGGGACTTATGGGAAGATGTATGCGCCCCGCGCCGTTTTTCTCGCCCTTGGCAAAGCAGGGATGCTTTGTCGTCAGTTCTTCGTATGAGATCGCCATTTGTCCACCTCCCATTGTTTTTCTTCGATCAGCAGACACAGCGCCTGCTCTGTTTCCAGCGGTATCTGGTATACCGACTTGCCCGTCTCTTCGATAAACTTTTTCGCGCCGGGGCCGACTCGCTGCGCCACTATCGCAGAGACATCGTTCAGCTGTTCCAGCACCGTTTCAAACTTCGAGACCTCGTGCCAGCCGCCGCTGCAGGGCGGTCTGACGTCGATGTATCCCGTTATTTCGCAGTCCTCTTTTTCGGTGTCCAGCTCCGCGATGTAAAACCGCTCTGCTGCGCCGAAGTGACTGTCGATACGCTCGCCGTCCGAGCTTGCAAGCGCTATTTTGTAAATCATCTGATCACCACAATCCTGTGCTGAAATATCTGTCGCCTCTGTCGGGGAGAACGACCACGATATTTCCCTTTTCTATCGTTTTGGCAAGCTTCAGAGCCGCCGCCACCGCAGCACCTGATGACGAACCTGCGATGATGCCCTCGTTCCTTGCGAGGTCGCGCACCGTCGAAAAAGCTTCGTCGTCGTTTACCTTGATGACCTTATCCACCAGTGTTATGTCCATCGTGTCGGGGATGAAATCGTTGCCGATGCCCTCGATGTTGTAGTCGAAGTGCTCGCCGCCGCCGATGGTCGAGCCCTCGGGGTCTGCGAGGACGCCCTGAGTTTCGCCGTGCTCCTTCAAGTATCTCACGATACCAGTGTAGGTGCCGCCGCTTCCCGCGCCTGCAACAAGGTAATCTATCTCTCC
>CAMVIL010000181.1 GCA_947167535.1 uncultured Ruminococcus sp.
ATACACTAACAAGCCGGCTTTGTCAAGCGATTTTTGAAAAAAATTTCGATTTGTGAAAAGTATACAATAGAACGGGCTGAAGTTAGCTGGAGGTTGTGACTTCTGCACGACCGAACCCCTCGAACTCCTCCCGAGTGCCGCTGAAAACGTTCAGATCGATGTACTTCTCCTCGCCGCTGTAGCCCTCCAGCTGCCCCACCGACGAGTACTGCCAGAACGCCCAGTCGCCCGACGCCTTGAAATAGACGTTTCTCCGCCACAGCTTGCAGTCCAGGCCGCTGTCCTTGATGTACCGCTTGTACGCCGAACCGGTGACGTAGATTATCGGCCTGACGCCGTAGTAGTCCTCCAGCGCCGATATCATCTCTTCCAGCTGCGGAAGGACTTGCTCCGCGGGCTTGGGGTCGGAGAAGTAATTGCCGTAGTATTCCAGATCTATCACAGGCGGCAGCATATTCTCGCATGGCTCCACGTTTCCGATGAAATTCTCCGCCTGAGTCATGCCCGCGCTGTCGAAGCTGAAAAAGTGATACGCCCCGACCCGCAGCCCCGACTTTCGAGCCTCTTTATAATTATATGCAAAACTTTCGTCCACAGAACCGCTGCCTTCCGTTGCCTTGATGTAGGCAAAGTCCAGCCCGTCCGAGAGCACGTCCCAGTCGATGTCGCCCTGATAATGCGAAACGTCCACGCCCCTGACTTCGTATCTCTTCGCCAGCAGGGGAGTGATGCTTATCGTCTGCCGGTACACAAGAAAAAGCAGCAGCGTGAGCACTATGCACACGCTGAGCAGCACTATCAACAGCTTTTTGACCTTAATCATCTGACTTTGCACCTTCAAGCAGCGCTAGAACTTCCGCCGATGTGAACTTGTACTTCTTGTCGCAGAAGTTGCAGCAGACCTCGGTTTCCTCGTCCTTGGCCAGCTCGCGGAGCTCCTTCTCTCCGAGGGAGATGAGCATTCTCTCGGTGCGCTCGCGGGAACAGTCGCAGACGTAGTTCACCTCAAAGTCGTCCAGCACCTCGGGCTCCAGACCCTCCAGCGGGAGCTTCGCCAGCTCCTCGGCAGTCATGCCGCCTGCCAGCAGGTCGGTGACAGAAGTTATCTTCACCATGTTCTTCTCGATAACGTCGATGGCTTCGTCGGGTGCGAAGGGGAGCACCTGCAGAAGGAATCCGCCCGCTGCCTTGACGGTCAGGTCGGGATTTATCAGCACACCCAGCGCACAGGCTCCGGGAGTCTGCTCGCTGACTGCAAGGTACTGGGTGATGTCCTCAGCTATCTCGCCTGTGTATATCGGAATCTGCCCCGTGTAGGGCTCCTTGAGACCCATGTCCTTGATAACGGTCACCTTGCCGTCCCTGCCGACTGCGCCGCCCACGTCCAGCTTGCCCTTGTCGTTGAGGGGAAGCTCCACCACGGGATTCTGGATGTATGACTTGACGTTGCCGTAGCTGTCGGACACTGCGATGAGTATACCCGCCGCACCGCCGCCGTCCAGACGGAGCGTCAGCGTGTCCTGCTCGTTCTTCAGACTGAAACCCATCAGTGAAGCTCCCAGCGTCAGCCTGCCCAGCGCCGCAGTGCATACTGCAGAGGTGCCGTGTATCTGTTCTATCCTGGATACGATGTCGGTGCCCTCGATGGCACTGCACACTACCGCCGCATCCGATGTTATAACTCTGACTATTCTGCCCATAATAAGTGTATCTCCTTATATAAAGATTTTCGGCGGGGGAGCGCCCCGCCGTGTTGCTGTCGTTTTTTTACTGCTCCGGCTTGCGGCATACGTAGACCGCGCGCTCGCTCTTTTCGCGGACGGGCGTGTCGGTGTAGCCGTCGAATACGCCGAGAAGCGTAAGCCCCGCCTTGCTTATCAACTCCTCGATAAGCGCGGGAGAAAGATATATCTCGCGGAAATCCTCGCTGTATCTTTGCCAGCCGCCCTCGGCGCTCTCAAAGATGTCCAGCCAGATGTGTACGGAACTGTCCGATTCATCGTACTCGTTCTGCCAGCCGCAGTAGAAGTCGTCGAAGTTGTAGATGAAGGCGTTGCCTGCCAGAACCTCGCGGTGCTTGTAGAGGGTGTTGACATCGAAGATGAACAGCCCGCCCGGCTCCGCAAACAGCGATACCCTGTCGAATACAGTTTGGACGTCCTCGGCGTTCGCGAGATGATTAATGCTGTCCAGCGCGCAGACGGTGACGTCTATCGTGCCGAACATATCCAGCTTCCGCATATCCTGTGCCAGGTACTGTATCGGCAGACCGCTGTCAAACTTCTTGTCCAGCGCCTGATTCAGCATATCCTGCGAGCTGTCAACGCCGATGACGTCAAAGCCCGCTTTCGCAAGCTCTTCCGACAGCGAACCCGTGCCGCAGGCGAGGTCGAGAAGTATGCCCTTGCTGGCGCCGAAGCGCTCGGTGTAGAGCTCTATCTGCCGCGCGATGTCCTCGTAGGGGACGTTGTCTGTCAGACGGTCGTAGAAGTAAGCAAAGCTCTGGTATCCGCTCACTTGTCCTCGCCCTTCTTCTGCTCCTTCAGGCGGTCGAATACGATGGCGTAGCCGCCCGCAGCGTCATAAGCAAGGGACCTGTTCACACGGCTGATGGTGGCGGTGGAAGCGCCTGTTTCCTTGACGATGTCGCTGTATACGTGGTTCTCGGTCAGAAGCTTGGCCACGAGAAAACGCTGCGAGAGCGCCTTGAGCTCGGGGATGGTGCAGAGGTCTTTGAAAAACAGCGCACACTCCTCGCGGGTCTCGAGAGTCAGCACCGCATCGTAAAGGTCTTCCAGATTCTTGATGTCTATTTTTTCTTTCATGTTTATGCAGCTCCTAAAATTTTTATTTACGAATACGTTTTCGGAAATTAAAGCGTGAAATTACAAGTTTATTCTATCACATCTTGCTAAATCAGTAAAGTGCTTTTGGTGAAATTTCACATTTTTTTAACAAATTGCGCTGTGAAATAGTGGAGAAATCCGCGAGCTTTCAAAATGGCTATGTATACCAAATTGGTACACATAAATAGTTTAAAATTAATTAACAAGGTATGCTATGTTTCGCCTTGACTTTTATCACATTATGTGGTAACATTAAGTGGTATCAGACACAACATAGGCTGTTTTTAATAGGAAAGTCAGGCTGGCATTGGAATGCCGCCGGCGGGCGAAGCACCTGTCCGAAGCTTCGGAGAGGTACGCCGCTTAATGGAAAGGAATGGTTGGTTTGGCAGCAGAATTTTGTTCCGAATGGGAGGGCTTTGTCCCCGGACGCTGGAGCAACGGCTCAGTAAATGTAAAAGACTTCATCATGAAGAATTACACTCCGTACGACGGCGACGAGAGCTTCCTTACACCGCCTACCGAGCGCACCAAGAAGCTCTGGAACGAGGTGCTCGACCTCTTTGAGCAGGAGCGCGCAAAGGGCGGAGTTCTCGATATGGATACCAAGATAATCTCGGGTATCACCTCGCACGGTGCGGGCTACATCGACAAGGAGCTGGAGCAGATAGTAGGTCTTCAGACTGACAAGCCGCTGAAGAGAGCTCTCATGCCCTACGGCGGTATCAGAATGGCTGTCTCCGCCTGCGAGCAGAACGGCTATCACGTTGACCCCGAGGTCATCGAGATCTTCACCAAGTACCGCAAGACACACAATCAGGGTGTGTTCGACGCATATACTCCCGAGATGAGAGCTGTGCGCCACGCAGGCATCATCACAGGTCTGCCCGACGCTTACGGCAGAGGCCGCATCATCGGCGACTACAGAAGAGTAGCGCTCTATGGTATAGATTACCTTATCCGCGACAAGCAGGAGCAGATCGACACTTCGCTTGTCAGAATGACATCAAAGAACATCAGGCTTCGTGAGGAACTTGCCGAGCAGAAGCGCGCTCTGGGCGAGCTGAAACAGCTGGGCGAGATCTACGGCTTTGATATCTCCCGCCCCGCAAGGACTGCTCAGGAAGCTGTTCAGTGGCTCTACTTCGGCTACCTTGCGGCAGTCAAGGAGCAGAACGGCGCTGCTATGTCGCTCGGACGTACTTCCACCTTCCTCGACATCTTCATCCAGCGCGACATTGAGAGAGGCATCCTCACCGAAGAGGGCGCTCAGGAGCTCATCGACCACTTCATCATGAAG
>CAMVIL010000182.1 GCA_947167535.1 uncultured Ruminococcus sp.
GGCCTGCCTCGTCAACGCCGCAAACAAATTTATATCCCTTGGATAAAGCGTTATTCTGATTATTCTTTGTCCGCGACATCGTTCCGCTGCGCGTCACTTCGCACAGCGATACCGTGTTTTCAGCCGCGGCAGATGTTCGTAAAATACTTTTATTATGCACCCTCTGGCGTGGACGTTAATGACCCGCTTTGAGGGTGCAGACTTATTCACTCAAGGAGACCGCCATGCTTATTGACCTGCACACACACACGAGCTTCTCCCCCGATGCCAAGTCCTCGCCCGAGGAGATGTGCGCCCGCGCGGCGGAGCTGGGGCTGGAGAGATTTGCCGTCACCGACCACTGCGACTGCAACTACTGGCTGCCCGCCGAAGAGATGTTTCCCGGCGGTATCCCCGAGGGATTCAGGGACGAGGAGATGTGCGGCGTCCGCGACTACGCTCCAGCCAGCATACGGCGTATCGCAGAGCTGAAGGAGCGCTATCCTTTTCTGCTATGCGGCATAGAGCTTGGTCAGCCGCTGCAGAACCCGAGCGCCGCCGAGCAGATACTCGCTATGGACGAGCTGGACTTCGTTATCGGTTCCCACCACATGAACGCAGGCTGCGCCGATTTCTACTGGATGGACTACCGCAGCATGGATATCTCCGGGATCTACCGACTGCTGGAGACCTGCTTTGAGGAGATCTGTCAGATGTGTCGTAATGCCGATTTCGACACGCTGGGGCACCTGACCTACCCGCTGCGATATATCGTCGGCGACTGCGGGATCGAGGTGGATATGCACCGCTATGACGACATTATCCGCGAGATATTCCGCACCCTTGCCGAGAGGGGCAGGGGTATCGAGATCAACACCTCGGGACTTCGGCAGAAGTACGGCAGGACGCTGCCCGACGCCGAGTATGTGAGGCTCTACAAGGAATGCGGCGGAGAGATACTCACCGTAGGCTCCGACGCCCACTGCACCGCCGATCTTGCGGCGGGCATTCCCGAAGGTCTGGCGCTTGCCGCAGAGTGCGGGTTTAAGTACATAGCATTTTTTGAAAATCGCCGCGCAGGATTTATTAAGATATAGACGTAAAAAAGCCCCGAACGTTCGGGGCTTTTTGTTATTCTGGCTTTCTCGCGTTGGCGAGCATAAGCTTTATGCGGTTTTCCTGATTTACCTTTGTGGCGCCGGGGTCGTAGTCGATGGCGACGATGTTGGCATTCGGGTAAGCTTCCTTTATGCGGCGGCTCATGCCTTTCGCCACGATGTGGTTGGGCAGGCAGCCGAAGGGCTGGGTGCAGATGATGTTCTCGGTGCCGCTTTCGGCGAGCGCCGCCATCTCCGCTGTGATGAGCCAGCCTTCGCCCATCTTTACACCCTGATTCATGTACTTGTCGGCAGCCTTTCTGAGCTCCTCAAAGTCGTGGGGCGGGAAGAACTCGCCCTGCTCATTGATGACCCTGATCTGCTCCTTCTGGAACTTGTACAGCACGTCGTAGCCGATGCGGTAGGCGTGGGTGCGGGCGGTGACCTTGTCGTAAAGGCGCGCATCGTTCACAAGATCGCTGGCGCAGTATAGCACGAAGTCCAGCAGACCGGGGACGTTAGGCTCGCAGCCTTCGGACATCAGGAAGTTGTTCAGGTCGTTGTTGGCGAGGGGGGAGTATTTTACGTAGATCTCGCCGACGATGCCTACGCGGGGCTTCTTTTCCTTAGTGCGGGGGAGCGCCGCGAAGTCTTTCAGCATTGCGCGGTAGATAGACTTGGTCTTCATGAACTTGGTCTTGTCCCCCATCAGCTTGCCGATGCGGTGCTGCCAGCGTGCGAGAAGCTCGTCGGTGCTGTTTTTGTTGATCTCGTAGGGCTTGCACTGATTGTAGAGCAGCATCAGCATATCGCCGTACATAACGCAGTAGATGAGCCTTGTGACGATAGGCAGCGTCATTGGAAAAGCGGGGTTGGGTTCAAGGCCGCTGAAGTTGAGCGATATAACAGGCACCTGCGGGAACTCGGTAGCTATCGCCTTTCGTATCAGGTAGATGTAGTTTGAAGCACGGCAGCCGCCGCCCGTCTGGGATATCAGCAGCGCCACCTTGTTGACGTCATAGCGTCCCGATTTGAGCGCTTCCATAAACTGCCCGATGACCAGCAGCGCGGGGTAGCAGGTATCGTTGTGGGTGTTCTTCAGACCCTCGTCGATGACCACGCGGGAGCGGTTGGTGAGCAGTTCCATCTTGAAGCCGAAGTGCTCGTAGGCTTTGATTATCAGATTGAAATGTATCGGCAGCATATCCGGCACGAGGATAGTGTAGTCTTTCTTCATATCCTCGGTAAAAGTCGTCCGTGCGACTCTGTCCGAAAGCTGCTTCTCGGTTTTATTAGACATTTACGGTAGCTCTCCTTTCAGGCGCAGCTGTTCTCTCTGCCTGTGCGTCCTTTTCCTCCAGCGCTGCCGCCAGTGAGCGCAGGCGTATCTTTGCAGCGCCGAGGTTTGTTATCTCGTCTATTTTAAGCTGGGTGTAAAGCTTGCCCTGCTCTTCAAGGATAGCGCGGACCTCGTCGGTGGTGACGGCATCTATGCCGCAGCCGAAGGACACCAGCTGTACCAGCTGCATATCATCGTTCTCACAGACGTAGCGTGCCGCTCTGTAAAGGCGGGCGTGGTAAGTCCACTGGTTGAGGACGTCTATCGCGGGAGCGTCCACCAGCTCGGCTACGCTGTCCTCTGTGATGACCGCGAAGCCCAGCGAGGCTATCAGCTTGTGTATGCCGTGGTTTATCTCCTTGTCAACGTGGTAGGGTCTGCCCGCGAGGACGATTATCTTCTGACCGTTCTCACGCGCCTGAGCGATTATTTCCAGCGCCTTTTCGCGGTTGCGCTTTTTGAATCTCACCTGCTCGGAGTAGGCGTGGTTGAGCGCCGCCATCACCTGCTTTTCGGTGATGTTGTATTTTGCCAGCGCCTTGGAGAGATTCTTGGCGGTATTCCTCTTGAAGTTGATGTCGAGGTAAGGCGCGATGAAATTATCATCGTTCAGCTCAGGGATATTCGCTTTCAGAAGCTCTGGATAGTAGGCGACGACAGGACAGTTGTAGTGGTTGTCCGACTGACCCTCGTCGATATTGTAGCTCATGCAGGGGTAGAAGATGAAGTCCACGCCCATGTCAAGCAGCTCGGCGATATGGCCGTGAGCCAGCTTTGCGGGGTAGCACACGGTATCCGAGGGGATAGTCTGCTGACCCTTGTAGTATGTATCTCTTGTGGATTCGGGCGACAGCACCACCTCGAAGCCCAGCTCGGAGAAGAGCTTGTGGAAGAATGGGAGCATATCGTAATAGCTGAGGCACATGGGGAAGCCCACCTTCGCGATAGGCGCGCGAGGCTTGTTCTCGCCGTATTCGTACAGCTGTCTCAGCTTGTATTCGTACATATTCTCCGTCTTGTTCTCAAGCTTTATGCCCGCGCCCTTTTCGCAGCGGTTGCCGGAAACGAAGCGTCTGCCGTCGTTGAATCGGATTATCGTGAGGTTGCAGTGTGCGGTACATCCCTTGCACTGAGCCTGCATGGAATTATAAGCGAAGTCCTGAAGCGCTTCGAGGGTTAGAATGCCCGAGGTGCCCTCGCTGCCATTTGACTTCTCCTTTGCGAAGAGTGCGCAGCCGAAGGCGCCCATCAGACCTGCTATCGCGGGGCGGATAACGTTCCTGCCCAGCTCCTGCTCGAAGGAGCGCAGCACCGCGTCGTTTAAGAAGGTACCGCCCTGAACGACGATCTTCTCGCCCAGTTCGTCTATCGACTTGGCGCGGATCACTTTGTAGACTGCGTTTTTGATGATGGAGGAGGAAAGTCCTGCAGAGATATCCTCAACCGACGCGCCGTCCTTCTGCGCCTGCTTTACCGAGCTGTTCATGAACACGGTGCAGCGTGAGCCCAGTTCAACGGGCTTTTTGGCGAACAGTCCGATGTTGGCGAAGTCCGCGATCTCGTAGCCCATCGCCTGCGCGAAGGTCTGAATGAACGAGCCGCAGCCCGACGAGCACGCCTCGTTGAGCATTATGCTGTCGATGGCGTGGTTCTTTATCTTGAAGCACTTGATGTCCTGACCGCCGATGTCGATGATGAAGTCAACGTCGGGGCAG
>CAMVIL010000183.1 GCA_947167535.1 uncultured Ruminococcus sp.
CCGAGATTTGTGACGCCCTTTACCAGCATGACACCGTCGTTTCCCAATCGTTTCCTCAGCTCGTCGAGAGTGCAGTCGATGTCCTCGCCCACATCGTGCAGAAGTGCCGCACAGATGGTGTCGGTGTCCATGCCGAGCTCCAGCAGGATGTAGGCTACCGCCAGCGGGTGAGTGATGTAAGGCTCGCCCGACTCGCGCTTCTGATCGTGGTGGTAGCTTTCCGCCAGCTCGTAAGCCGCGATTATCTTGTCGAGGTCGTACTGCTTCTCGCTGTCGAGTATCTTCTGGATAAGAGCGTCTATCGTAACCAGCTCTTCGGGTTCCAACAAATAGTCGTTGTTCCTTGAAGACCTTTCGGGTCTGTCGGGCAGCGAACTTTCCGTCAATACCATTTTGTCTTTGTTTTCATTTACTTCCTGCATAGTGATAGACTCTCCTTTCCACTATTTCATCAAAATTTCCTACTACTATCCTATCAATAAAGCCGTCCATCGGCTTTTGCCAGCAAATTATCAATTAAGCGCTCCCGCGAGCATCTTCATGGTCGGCGTTGACATAAGGTCTGCCTTGCCGTTTGGCGGGAGAATAGTCACAGCCTGCTCAGCGGCTCTGAACCGAGCGAGCCCCGCTTCGGTGAATATGTCCACCGAAAGCCGCAGCTTACAGTAGTTGAACGCCGTGTTGTTTATCCTCATGAACAGATCGTCCAGCGTTACCTCGTGAAGCTGAGATATCAGCTTGTAGAGATAGACCAGCTCGTTTCTCGAGGGGGTCATTTTCCGCAGGTAAGCCGCGGGAAGCTCTGTTCCGTTTCTCAGCTTTTCATAGCTGTCGCGGGCGGCAAAGTATTTTTCGGTGTCCATTCCCGCAGGTTTCATGTCGGCGGCTCTTACGTTTACCGATTCCCGTCCGTTGAACTGATTCACGGAGGGAACAGCCGCAATGTCTATCTTGTCGCCCACCGAGAAAAACAGACTCTCGGGGGACTTGGAAAATACCAGTGCCTGTACCCTGCAGTTGTCGCAGGTGACGTCCAGTTTTGTGTGCTTTCCGCCTGACAGCGGATATATCGCGTTGACGGTGCAGGCGGACATCATGTACATCGGCTGCGCGTTGTCAACTCCGAAGGGCTGCAGCCTGTCGAGAGACCTCACCGCCTCGAGCTCGAGGTCGGCAGCTGTCGCCTGCATATCGCATTCGGTGGAGGTGGCGGGCATCATCGGGAACTGCGCCGCAAACTCCTGCACCTTCAGCCGGAAGGCTTCGATGTTTTCAGGCAGCAGCGAGAATCCTCCCGCACATTCGTGACCGCCGAACTTCGTCAGAAGCTCCTTGCAGTGGGTCAGGCATTTGTGTATGTTGAAGCCCTTGACGCTTCGCGCACTGCCTCTCGCCTCGCCGTTTTCTATCGAGATGATGAGGCTGGGCTTGCTGTAAAGATCCATCACTTTAGCCGATACTATCCCGATGACACCGTGGTGCCAGCCCTCTCCCGCGATGACAAGTACGCGGTCGTTGAGAAGCTCGGGACGCTCGTCGATGGTGCTCTTTATCTCTTCCATTATCTTCGCTTCAATGTCCTTGCGCTGCTGGTTGAGACTGCACATCTCGCCCACAAGCTCCTCTGCCTCGGCGGGATCCTCGGAGAGCAGAGCCTTCAGCGCTATCATAGGCGAAGCCAGCCGCCCCGCCGCATTTATCCTCGGACATATCTGAAAGCCCAGCGACTCGGTGCTGAGCTTGTTCTTGTCGGAGACTGCCTGCTCCATCAGAGCGAGGAGACCGTACCTTTCGGTGTTGGGAAGATACAGCAGACCCTTCTGCACCAGCGAGCGGTTCTCCCCCGTAAGGGGCACCAGATCGCCTACCGTTCCGATGGCGCACAGGTCGGCATACTGCTCGACCACGGCTTCAAAGTCTCCGCCGTCCATAGCGGCACAGAGCATGAGCGCCACACCCACTCCCGCAAGCTCCTTGTATTCCGAAGGACAGTCGGGACGGTGCAGGTCTACCACAGCCTCGGCACGCGGCAGCTGCTCGGGTACGGCATGGTGGTCGGTGATGACCAGCTTCATGCCAAGCGAGTATATCTCCTCGGCTTCGTCGACGCAGGAGATGCCGTTGTCGACGGTCACGATGAGCTTGACGCCCTTGTCTGCAAGTCGGCGGACGGCGTCGATGTTCATGCCGTAGCCTTCCTCGCGCTCGTTTATGTGGTAAATGACATTCGCTCCCATGCTTTCGAGATAGCTGTAAAGCAGGGCGGTGGCGGTGATGCCGTCACAGTCGTAGTCGCCGTAGACACAGATGAGGTCAAAAGAATCGATGTATTCGTTGATCGTATCGACCGCCTGCTGCATATCCGCAATGATGAAGGGATCCTGAAATCCGTTGGCGCCGAACATCTCGGACACATCGTCAAGATCCTGTGAACCTCTGGCAGTGAGCAGCCTGAGCGCCGTCAGACTGAGGTCGCACTTTTCGGTTAATTCACGCGCGAGCCTGTCGTCCGGGCTGTTTGTTTTCCACTTTCTCATCTATCAAACTCCGTTTATTCTTTCTTGTAAAGGTATCCGCCAGCGGTCGCGTCGGCGGAGCCTTTCTTGAAAAGCCTATATATAAAAATAATTATACCACATTTTACTGCGGATTTCAATAGCTGCTTTTATAAATATATAAAATTTTAAGAAATCCTACTTGTTAAAAACACCTATATGTGATATAATTCAATAAGACGATACCCGTGTCGGTATCAGAATATTCGCTTGTGAAATGATCGGAGGAAAGACTATGTCCGTTATCAATAAAAAGCTCACGATAGGCATTCTTGCAGACGTTGACGCGGGAAAGACCACGCTTTCCGAGGCTTTGCTGTACCTTGCGGGGGCTTTGAAAAGCCGTGGAAGAGTCGATGACGGCAGCGCCTTTCTGGATACTCATGAGCTTGAGCGTGCGAGAGGTATAACGATTTTCTCCAAGCAGGCGGTCTTCGAGCGTGACGACACCCGCTTCTATCTGCTGGATACTCCCGGCCACGCCGACTTTACCGCCGAGACAGAACGTGCCGCAGCGGTGCTGGACTACGCGGTGATGCTGATAAACGGCTCGGACGGTGTTACCGCCCACGCGCTGTCCCTATGGAAAACTCTTCGCGGCAGGAACGTCCCCACATTCATTTTCGTGAACAAGACCGACCTTGCGGGATTTGACAAGCAGTCGATAACCGAGAACCTCGCAAGGCGCTTCGGAGACGGCGTCATCGATTTCGACGCTCCCGAGGAGGAGCTTGCCGAGGAAGCCGCCGTCTGTGATGAACAGCTTCTCGAGGTCTTCGACCGCACGGGGAGCAACCCGCAGAATGAGCTTGCGGCGGCGGTGGGGAGATGTACCCTTTTCCCCTGCATCTTCGGCTCGGCACTGAAGTCCGACGGCGTTGACAGACTTCTCGGCCTGCTCTGCGACCTTACCCGACAGCCACGCTACGGCGACGAACTGTCCGCAAGAGTCTATAAGATAGAGCGCGACTCCGACGGCAAGCGAATGACCGTCATGAAGCTGACAGGCGGCAGCCTCGCCGTCCGCGATGTCATCAGATACCGCGCAGCCGACGGTTCCTATGTCGAGGAGAAAGCCGCGCGGATACGTCTTTACAGCGGCGGCAAAGCCACCGAGCTGCCCTCAGCCGAGGCGGGCGATGTCATAGCCGTTCCGGGACTTACCGCGACCTATGCTGGTATGACCATCGGCGGCGGTGATGAGGTGGGCGGGGTCAGTGAAAGCGCCGCCATCTGCTGCGCCGTTTACCCGCCAGAGGGCTGCGACAGCTATACTCTTCTGATGAAGCTCCGCGAGCTTCAGGAGGAAGACCCCGCACTCTGCGTGCATTTCAATGAGAAAACTCAGGAGACCGAGCTGACCCTCTCGGGGGAGCTTCAGACAGAGGTGCTCCGCCATGAGATAAAACGCCGCTACGGTCTGGACGTCACATTCGGAAGCGGACGTGTGCTGTATAAGGAGACTATCGGTGCGCCCGTTGAGGGAGTAGGCCATTTCGAGCCGCTGCGCCATTACGCAGAGGTACACCTCGTGCTGACACCTCTGCCCGAAGGCAGCGGAGTGA
>CAMVIL010000184.1 GCA_947167535.1 uncultured Ruminococcus sp.
TATCCGTTTGGGTGTTGAAGGGCGAGATGTTTCTGAAAAAGCTCCCGACCTTTCCCCTTTTCTTTTCCGCTACGGGGCTTTTGTTTAGTGTCAGGCTGTTAGTGATCATGGTCGATCCCTCCTTGAAGTTTTTGAAGCCGTTTGTGCTTCATCTGATAGATCCATGATACCATTTCTGCCGAAAAAAGTCTACCAACCGCCGTTGGAAATCTGTCAACAGGGGCGGACAATTACGTTAACAACCGTTGCAAACCCCGATTTTCAAGGGCTTTTGAGGTTTGACCGCAAATCGACGGACGATCAGACCGCATAGAAAAAAGCCATAGCAACTCGTCGCTGCTATGGCTTCCGAATGTTTTTATCAGATCCCGATAGCCAGCTTTATCATGAACAGCAGAGCCATCACGATAAAGGATGTGCCCAGCATGAGCTGACGCGAGGTGAAGATGTCGCTTTCGTTGGGGTCCTTGAGCTGCTCGCCTATCGTGAAGGTGCGCATGAACTGATCGCTGTAAACTTCCTCGGGGAGCAGTGAAATGCCCAGCAGACCTGCCAGCACTGCGCGGCAGCTGCCGAGAGATGTTCTCGCGCACTTTTTGCTGTCGCTCTTCATTATGCGCTCCGCGTTTCTGGTGTTGAGCTTTAAGAACAGCGCGTCCACCAGCATGATGATCGCCGCCAGCTTTCCGGGCAGGTAGCAGAGAACGTCTCTCATGCCCCTTGCAGCGTCGCCGAAGCTGTCGTCCTCGCCGTAGAGGTTGTCGGTCACACCTGCCGCAGCGTCGGTGGCTGCGAACAGGACGGCGCCCGCACCCGAGAGCAGGAACATACAAAGCAGAGGTCCCACGATGGTATCAACTGTTCTGTCGGCAATGCCCTGAACGGCGCCTCTTGCCGAATCGTCTATCTCAAGTCCCGAGCAGTCCTCGCCCGACAGCTGCGACGCGAGTCTTGCAGCCTTGGGCTGGTTGCCTGTCTTCACCGCTCTTGCAGCTGTTCCCGCAGCATTGCTGATGCCCTTTATGTCCATGACAGACCAGCAAAGCAGTGCGTCAACAACGATCGCTCCGAGGGGGAAGTATATGTAAAGAAGAATAAGTATCGCCAGTACAGGTATCAGCAGCATGAGCAGTATAACCGCGAGATAAACGACTCCCGCAGTATGCTTGCCTTCCTCGCTGTCCTGATATTTGCTTTTTATGGTGGGAGCCATTCTCTCGCAGAGAAGTCCCAGCAGCCGTCTTGCGCTTATTACCTTTGGCACGCCCAGTGCCAGTCCGAGAACATATCCCGCTGTCATAGCGGCAAGTGTGCTAATTATCATATTCTTACATACCTTTCTTTAGAACCTGTTCACATACAGATCCCGTGCGGGCAGGTCCTTAATGCTTCATACGTTCGCGCAGACGCTTGTAATCGGGGCAGCAGGTGCTGACCAGCGCCCAGAAATCCGCGCTGTGATCCATATGCTTTAAGTGGCAGAGCTCGTGTATCACCACGTAATCGATGCACTCCTGCTCAAAGCAGACCACGTCAACGTTTATAGAAATATTTCCGCTGACCGAGCAGCTTCCCCAACGCGACACCATCTTCTTGAATGTCACCCGCTTGGGGTAAAGCTCCAGCATTGCGGTGTATTTGTCAAATGAAAGCCTGACGCGCTCCTCGCACAAGCTGTAAACGAAGCGTTGAAACAGCCGTCTTACGTCCTCAGCGCCCATGCCCTCGTGGATAAAAATGGTGAGGCTATCATCTTCGAGCAGCGGTTCGCGGTATTCACCCGATTCTGCTATACGCAGCTGCCGCTTTTTGCCCAGCAGCGAAAAGCTTTCGCCGTCAGAAAATTCCTCGGGCAGCCGCGAACGGTCCTTCGAGCTTTCAAGCTTTTCCTTCAGCCAGTCGCCGTGCTCTTTGATGAGAGCTTCCGCCCGCTGAGGAGTGCCGCCGTAGGGCAGACGCACGGTAAGCACACCGTCCTTAACGCTCAGGTAAGCGTTTGAACGGCGGCCTATGTCGAGGAGATATTCCAGCTCCCTGCCGTCAAGCGTCATGCTGCAAAGTGTTTTCATCAGTCAAACAGCCGTCCTTATCTCAGCTGAGGTACTCGTAGTAGATCCAACCCTCGGTGCCGTAGTAGCTTACCTTTACATATTCGCTGCCGGCAGGTCTCTCGAGGATGGTGACCTCTTCGCCTGCGTCGATGGAAAATATAGGATCGCTCTCCATGTCTCCGCTGGAGCGCAGATATGCGGTCTGGTTGAGGATGGCGGTCTCGCCTTCTGCTACAGACTCGGTGGACTCTTCAGTCTCGGCCTCGCTTTCGTCGGCCTTGGACTCGTTGAGGTCAATTACTACCTCGGAATCAGCCGCGTCGGGAACTACTTCCTTGGGAAGCGTTGTGGTGACATTGTCAGCGGGCTTGGTGCCTGTGTATTCGCCGTCGGGTACCGAATTGTCATTGGACGGGAACAGGCTCTTTGCGAGTATCAGTATCACGCAGACAACGAATACGCCGACAACTATGATAGCGGCGATACCTGCTATGGTAAGCTTTTCCGCGGGTCTTGCGTCTTTTTCGTTAAAGTTGCTCATTATATCAAATCCTTTTCACGGAGATTTTGTCCCTTATGAGACAGATATTCATTTTATATTATACCCCATTCTGCCTATTTTGTCAATATTTTTTATATAATATTTTTTTCAATGATAAAAAAACCTCTTCCGAGCTTTTTCGGAAGAGGTCTCATGTTATCCGTTGTAGTAATCCAGTTCGTCGCGGACTGCGGGATCGCGTTTTCTGGTGAGCACCAGTGCCAGTATCATCACCAGCACTCCGAATGCGGCCGCTCCGATGCCTATGTAGCGGAATACGTTCATGATCGTCTCGAAGGTCTTGACAGCTTTCGGGTCGTAGACCTGCTTGGGGTCAGAGGGGTCATACTGTATTTCGGCAGTATCGCCTATCTCGTAAAGTGCGGGCGAGCTGTAAAAAGTCGACTGCACGTTGTATATCTGACCATTAGCGGTAAAGGTATAAACAGGTGCGAAGGTGGTGCCGCCGTCGTCGTTGGTCTTTTTGACGTTGTCGCTGACGACTGCGGTGGTTTTTTCGGTACACTGTTCGTTGATCTCGTCAAAGATCCGTGATATCACCGTCGAGACGAGAAAGAAGATCGCCGCCATACCGATCAGTATCACCGCAAAGATCACCCCGCCGATCCTCAGCGCCTTGCGGCCGGAATCCTGCTGCTGCGGAGATGCGGCGTAGTTTACATTGTACTGCGGGTAGTTGCCGTAGTTGTTGTTCATAGCATTACTCCTCGCCGCCGTTGTCGTGTTCGGCGTGTCTTTTTTTACGTGCTTTCGATATGATGGACACAGGCATGGCAATACCGCCTGCCAGTATCACAGCGCCCACCGATGTAATAACGATCTCAAAGCGGCCGTCCGATCTTTCGGGAATATCCTCCGGATCGTATTCTTCGTAGGGGTCAAAATCTGTCACCTTGTCATAAATATAGCTTGCGCCCATCATGACCAGTGATCCGCCGATAATTATCATAACGACAGCAAGTATCATGCACAGAAAGCTGCCTATACCGTCAACTATCTTCTGTCCTCGGCTCTTTTCCGCCATACAGGCTCACTCCTTTTGCCCCTGCGGCTGTAAATATCAGCCCTCTTCGGGGATGACCGCGATACCCAGCTCTTCAAGCTGTGCGGCGTCTACCTGTGCGGGGCAGGCGCTCATAAGCTCGCTGGCGTTCTGCACCTTCGGGAAGGCGACAACATCGCGGAGAGAATCCGCGCCGCAGATGAGCATTGCCAGTCTGTCGAGACCGAAGCCCATGCCGCCGTGAGGGGGCGAAGCGTAGCGGTAAGCGTCCACTAAGAAGCCGAACTTAGCTGCGATCTCCTCGTCGGTGAGACCGAGAGCCTCGAACATCTTCTGCTGGAGCTCGAAGTCGGTGATACGCATGGAGCCGCTGGAAAGCTCAACGCCGTTTACCACGAAGTCGAATGCCTGTGCGCGAACCGAAGCGGGGTCGGTGTCGAGGTCTTTCAGGCACTCCTCCATAGGCATGGTGAACGG
>CAMVIL010000185.1 GCA_947167535.1 uncultured Ruminococcus sp.
CAAGTGCTTCGATAGTGAGGAAGAGGCAATCGCTGTCATCAGAGGCGGCAAGATCGTCGAGGGCGATGTAGTCGTAATTCGCTACGAGGGCCCCAAGGGCGGCCCCGGCATGAGAGAGATGCTCAACCCGACTTCGGCTATAATGGGCATGGGTCTCGGCTCGTCGGTAGCACTCATTACAGACGGCAGATTCTCGGGCGCTACCAGAGGCGCCTCCATAGGTCACGTTTCCCCCGAAGCGGCAGTAGGCGGCAATATCGCCCTGATCCGCGACGGTGACATAATAGCCATCGACATTCCCGCAAACACAATAAACGTCAAGGTCTCTGACGAGGAACTGGCAGCAAGACGCGCGGAATGGAAGCCGAGACAGCCCAGGATCACCACAGGCTACCTCGCACGCTATGCTAGTCTTGTAACTTCGGGCAACACAGGCGCGATACTAAAGACAGAAAACTAACTCGCAGACAAATCAACCGATATTTAGAAAGGATAGGTATTCCAATGAAAGTAGTTAAGGCGTTTTTCAAATTCATACTCACAATCGTAGTTATCTGCCTGCTGGCAGCTATCGCCCTCGTGCTCAGCTACACCCTCAGCAACCCCAACACTGCACCTGAGCATTCCAGCCGTAACATCGTTTCGGGTCCCTGGGATCAGCTCAAGGCTACCGAATCCGACAACGAGCTCATGACCTTCATCTTCGACCAGAACGGTGAATTCGTCATCAAGAAGGGCAAGGACATTATCGCTGACGGTTACTTCAAGATCAACGAAGATTCCAGCAAGATCAAGCTGTTCATGATGCCCGGTCACTACAACAGCGAGTTTGAGAAGTATGTAAAGTATAAGGTATTCAGCGAAGTATCATTCTCCAACCTGCAGCTCGAGACCGAGCACGGATTCAATGAGAGAGCTCACCTTATCGAAGACAACCTTCCTACCTGCTCCTTCCTTATCCGCACTCAGGACGGCAGCGAACAGACCGACGTGTTTGACTGCGAGATGCACGAGTACACCCTCGATGTTTACTCCTCCGAAAGAAGCCTTGAAGGCAAGAGCTGATAAATAAAAGCACGGTATTTCCCCGCCCGACAGAATGGGCGGGGAAAATCATACTAATCCATATAAAAGAAATAAACAGAAGGGATAAACGCATGGAGCTTATTCTGAAAAACATTCACGCGGTCGATCCTGTCAGCGGGCTTGACAAAGTCACCGACATAGGTATCGACGGCGGAAAGATACTCCGCATAGGCGGGTGCGATACCGCCGACAGAGTCATCGACTGTACGGGACTGTATGCTGTTCCGGGACTGTTCGATATGCACGTACACTTCCGCGACCCCGGGCTCACCCACAAGGAGGATATCCTCACCGGTGCAGCTGCCGCAAAGGCGGGCGGCGTTACCGGCGTGCTGATGATGCCGAACACAAAGCCGCCCATCGACAATGCCGACACCATTGGCAAAGTCCTTGAAAAGGGCAGACAGACGGGCATCAACGTCTACACCTCGGCGTGCATCACAAAGGGTATGGAGAGCCGCGAGCTCTGCGACTACGACGAGTATAAGAAGCTGGGGATATTCGCCATCACCGACGACGGCAAGCCCGTTGTTTCGGCGGAGCTTATGAGGCAGGCGCTGGAGAAAGCCGCTGAGAAAGGTCTGACGGTCTGCTCGCACTGCGAGGATCTCGAGATCATAAACGGCGGCATCATGAACAAGGGCAAGGTTTCCGAGGAGCTGGGTGTCAAAGGCATGGACAGAGCTTCCGAAGACTACATCACCGCCCGTGAGATCGCGCTGGCGGCGACCGTCGGAGCGCACATTCACATCTGCCACGTCTCCACACGAGGCAGCGTCAACATCATCCGCGCCGCAAAGGGCTACGGAGTGAACGTCACCTGCGAGACTGCGCCCCACTACTTCACCTACACCGACGAGAAGCTGCGCTCACGCGACGCATGGTACCGAATGAGCCCGCCGCTTCGCACAGAGGACGACAGGCAGGCCATAGAGGAAGCGCTGCTGGACGGCACCATCGACTGCATAATCACCGACCACGCTCCCCACACTGCCGAGGAGAAGTCCGACTTCCTGACCGCGCCCAACGGCGTTGTCGGACTCGAGACATCGCTGGCGGCTACTCTGACACAGCTTTTCCACAGCGGAAAGTGCTCCGTAATGGACATAGCCCGCTTTATGAGCATGAATCCCCGCCGCGTGCTGGGACTGCCCGACGTAAAGATCGCAGAGGGCGCTTCGGCCGAGCTCTGCATCTTCGACCCCGAGCTTGAATGGGTGGTGGACCCCGAGAAGCTGCATTCGAAGTCAAAGAACACCGTCTTCAACGGCGAGAAGTTCAAGGGCAAGGTAAAGTACACTATCTGCAACGGAAAAGTTGTGTTCGAGGATTGATCTTATCCGCACAAATTATTATCAGAGAGGAAGAAAAACATGGCATTTGACAGACTTATAGAAAACATCGTCCGCACACAGAACCCTTCGGTGGTAGGCCTTGACCCCAAGCTGGAGTACGTTCCTCAGTTCATCATCGACAAGCAGGTGGACAAGCACGGCAAGACTCTCAAGGCAGCAGCAAAGGCTCTGCTGCAGTTCAACAAGGCTATTATCGATGAGGTACACGACATCTGCCCCGCTATCAAGCCGCAGGCTGCTTACTACGAGATGTACGGCTACGAGGGCGTCAAGACTCTTTATAAGACTATCCGCTACGCGCAGGAGAACGGTATGTTCGTCATGACCGACGGCAAACGCAACGACATCGGCGCGACTATGGAAGCTTACGCTACCGCGCATCTGGGACTCACCGACGTCTGCGGCGAGCAGATAGAGGCTTTCGGCGCTGACGCTCTGACCGTCAACGGCTATCTCGGCACCGACGGCATAGCTCCCCTGCTGGACAAGTGCAGACAGTATGACAAGGGCATCTTCGTGCTGGTCAAGACCTCGAACAAGTCCTCTGGCGAGCTTCAGGACTTAAAGCTTGACAACGGCAAGAGCATTTACGCTCAGATGGGCGATATGTGCGAAGGCTGGGGCGCCGAGTGCATGGGCAAGTACGGCTACAGCGGCGTCGGAGCGGTGGTAGGTGCTACCTATCCCGAGCAGCTGGCTGAGATGAGAGCACAGCTGCCGCATACCTTCTTCCTCGTACCCGGCTACGGTGCACAGGGCGGCGGCGCTGAGGGCGTAGCCAAGGCGTTTGACGCAAATGGTCTGGGCGCTATCGTCAACAGCTCCCGCGGCGTAATGTGCGCCTACAAGAAGGAAGGCTGCGACGAGCACGACTTCGCCAAGGCTGCACGCCGCGAAGTTATCCGCATGAAGGAAGACATCATCTCCTACCTGCCTAAGGTTGCTCTTCCGGAATGATCTGCAAACTCACGAAATTATATTAACCATAACAGCCCGTGTTTTCGGGCTGTTTTTTTTGCGCGCCTTGACATCTCCCGCAAAATACGCTATAATAATAGTATACTGTCAGAAAGGACTGATACAATGTACAAGCAGGGCAACTACCCCATCATCGCCAAGCGTGCCATCGGGCGCGGGGTGTTTGATGTTACCATAAGCTGTCCCGAGGTCGCCGAGCTGGCGCAGGCGGGACAGTTCGCACAGGTGGCGGCGGAGGGTTTCTTTCTCCGCAGACCCATCTCCATCTGCGATATCGACAAGCAGGCAGGCACTATAAGGCTGGTGTTCGAGGTTCGCGGCAAGGGCACTGACAAGATATCCGAGCTGAACGTAGGTCAGAATATCGACATCATAGCACCGCTGGGTCACGGCTTCACCTTCATCGAGGGCGCTAAGGCTGTCTGCATCGGTGGAGGCATCGGCACACCGCCCATGCTCCCGCTTGCCAAGCATTAAGGCAAAAATGCCGTCATGATCTCCGGATTCCGCAGTGAAAAACAAGTCATTTTACAGGCGGATTTTGCAGAGTCCGGCGCAGAAGCTATCCTCTGCACCGATGACGGCTCTGCCGGTG
>CAMVIL010000186.1 GCA_947167535.1 uncultured Ruminococcus sp.
CTCGAACCTATGACCCTCTGCTTGTAAGGCAGATGCTCTCCCAGCTGAGCTAAGCTTCCATAAAACAGGCTTTTCTTTACTTGCTCTTCACAACGTAATATATTTTATCATATCCTGCGGCAGATGTCAAGGGTATTTCGCGAAATTTCGCAAATTCGGAGACTTCCACAAAAGTTTTCAAGAAATTAGTCTGCTTTTAACAAGCCGGTGCTTTTAACCTCACCCGAGGGCACAGAGCCTGTACACTCGGTCGCAGAGGCAATATTTACCGCCGAGGTCATATGCGCCGCCGAAGTCGGGCACTTCCCTGCCGAGTTGTAGATCTCAGCGAAGGCGCCAACTCCTCCGCGGTAGATCTTCTGCTGAAGCGAGATCGGCAGGGAGTTGTAAAACGCCATCGCGGCACGGTCGGATTCTAAAAGCTCGCTCATGTCCTTGTATTCGGGGGTCATAACCACATCTCCTTAAATTAAAATATCTCACACTGTTATTATATCCAACAGCGTGAGATGTATGATAAGAAAATATTAACATCGAAATTCAGTTTTCGATAACGCGGTAATTGTCGGCAGCCTCTTCCTTCTTGGCGTACTCCGACACATTCAGGACCTCGACCTTGAGCGGGCGCTGACCCATATTTATCGCGATCACGTCGCCGACCTTAACGTCGTAAGAAGCGCGCGCGATCTTGCCGTTGACCTCGATCTTACCCGCATCGCAGGCTTCGTTGGCAACGGTACGGCGTTTGATCAGCCGTGTGACCTTTAAGTATTTGTCAAGTCTCATAATTATCTCCTTTTTATGTATTATCTTTCCCTATCCAATAATCCTCATCATCAAGCGCCACCCGGCACAATCATCCCAAACCAAACATCAGACAAGTACAGCACCAAAAACCACCCGACCACGCCAGAGGTCGCAAAATAAAGGTATCGCACCCTCATGCGCCGCGGCTCAGAATGTCAGTACCGCTTTGCGAGCGATTTTGGCGAGTTTGCTGTGCAAACCCGTTGGAATAAGCCCCGCAGGGGCGTTTCCCGGCGAATGCGCGTTAAAAAAAGGGCAGTCCTTGCGAACCGCCCCTGTGAGTAATCAATTACTTCTTGTTAACAGCATCCTTGAGGGTCTGGCCTGCCTTGAATACAGGAACAGTCTTTGCAGGGATGGTAACAGTCTCCTTGGTGCGGGGGTTGCGGCCGGTGGTCTCGGGCTTCTCCTTGGTCTTGAAAGTACCGAAGCCTACCAGAGTGATCTTGTCGCCTGCAACAAGTACATCAGTGATAGAATCTACTACTGCGTCGAGTGCCTTCTCAGCATCCTTCTTGGAATATCCGCCTTTTTCTGCGATTGCATTGATAAGTTCTGCTTTTTTCATTTTCAAAAACCTCCAAATTTTTTTAATATATCAAGCGTCAATGTGCTTAATCATCCTTTAATTATATAGCTCCTCAGCCGTAAGCTCCGATAATCCCGAGCTCTCCGCGGCCTCGAACTTTTCTATGAACCTCTCGCATTCTCCCGCGAGAGTCTCCTCGGCGTCACCGCCCTGAAGCCTTACGATGTTCGCGCATACGAACATAGCCTTAGCTATATCCCCGCTCTCGATAAAGCTCTTTGCAAGCGCCTTGGCCTGCTCTTCACTCTCAAGCTCGACTCCCGCACGCGATGCTCTCTTGCCGAGCTTCTGCGCACGCATCAGCGACGGAAATACCTTCGGCACACTCTTTAATGTGTCCGTGTAGGTCTCCTGCTGCTTTTCGTCCTTCTTGATGGCGTCCCAGTTGGAGAGCACCTTGTCAACGGTATCCGCCTGAACGTCGCCGAAAACGTGGGGATGGCGAAGTATCAGCTTCTTGCAAACCTCGTCCGCAATGGCGTCAAGATCCGAACGCTTAGCCTCAGCCTCGATGTCGGCGTGGAACACGACCTGCAAAAGCACGTCACCCAGCTCTTCGCGGAGCATTTCGGGACTGTCGCAGTCGATAGCTTCGAGCACCTCGTAGGTCTCCTCGAGAAAATCACGCCTGATGGACTGATGAGTCTGGACTTTATCCCACGGACAGCCCTTGTCCGACCTCAGCAGCGAGACGATCTCTTTCAGATCATCGACATTATAAACGTCCTTTGCAAGCAAAGCGGCTGTACGTCGCTCAAAATCAGACTGTTCAACGAGATACAATATCCTACACCTCACAAAACCGCGCAGATGGCGCGTGTCGCGGCGCTATATACCGTGTACTACTATTTTAACCTATTACTCGGAAAATTTCAAGGGTTTTTAACAATTTTTTTGTGAAAAAACCTCAAAATTTGATATTTCGGCGAAATACACAATAAAGCAAAAGAAATCAAACAGATAATTGCGCCAAATGCCACAGATGCAAGCACTCCAAAGCTGTTCATTACCCCCGAAAGCCTTTCAGCTACGAACTTTCGGGCAAGATATGCTGCGGCTCCGCACAAAATCGCGGGGATGATCGGCTCTGCAAGTCTGCGGGCTGCTTCCCGAGAAGCTCCGCAGCCGTCGGTCAGCAGGTACACCGAACCGACGCAGACTACCGCCTGCGACACCACCGTCGCTATGGCTGCTCCGCATATATTAAACTGCGGCTGAGGTATCAGGAGTATGTTCAGCCCCAGCTTGACGGCTATACCCGCAAGGCTCACCATCATTGCGGGAAGCTGCCTGCCGCAGGCCTGCATCGCCGTCAGACACGGCAGAGATATCCCCATGAACACCACTCCCGCCCCCAGCACCGAAAGCGGCGCGGCGCTCACCGATATTTCGGCGGTCGAGCCGTGAAACATCAGCTCCAGCAGCGGCTTCGACAGCACGCAGACTCCCACCCCGCCAGGCAGGGCTATCCCCGAGCTTATCAGGAACAGCGAGCCGACCACGCTGTCCACGTCGGATTTTCTCCCCCGCGCCACCGCAGAGCTGAGCTCTGGCAGCACGCTTTTGCCAAGCATCGCGGTGAATGTCGGCAGCAGTCCTAACACCATCATCGCCAGCGCGGTGTAGGAGCCGTAGACGAAAGAGGAGCGCTCCGCCTGCGCGATGCCGCTGTCAGCGAGGTAGGCGAAGAGGGTGGGGTCGGTTTTCATTGCGCGGTCGAGGCATGGGGCTATCGTCATGAGGTCGGCGACTCCCGACAGCGTGGCGACCAGCATTATCAGCGACGAAGGCAGCGAGCGGGACAGCAGCATACCCACGCAGTACCTGCGGGAGATGTCCAGCGACAGGCTGTAAGCCGAAAACTCGGCGGCGCACTCGCGCGACATCCTCGAGGTGTGCAGAAACAGGAACAGGCAGCACACCAGCGAGGAGGCGGCTATTCCCGCGGCGGACGCAGCTGCGGCATAAGGCACGGCAGTCAGCTCGGCTTCGCGCAGATCGGTGCAGTATCTGCCGAAGCAGCCGTGGTACCGCTCAAAGCTTCGGGCGGCATAGCCCATGACGGCATATGGTGCGGCTAGTCCGAAAACCAGTTTGGCGGCAGTCTCGGTTATCTCGGATGCAGCAGTAGGGTTCATACTGCCCAGACCCTCTGCCCAGCCGCGGCGGACGTTGACCAGCGCCTGCACAGGCAGCGACAAGGATATCGCTATGACTGTGAGCTGTGCCTTGCTGTCGTGTATCACGTTTTCCGAGAGCAGTTCTGAGCCGAGTATCAGCAGAGCACTCAGAAATGACGCCATGAGGAAGAACACCAGATAGGCAGTACGGTGTATCCTGACGGCGTTATTGTATCTTCCCAGCGCCAGCTGAGATGAGACCATGCTGCTGACCGCACCGGTCACGCCGCCCGCCGCCAGCGCGAACACAGGCGTGAACACCGCGAACGCTCCCGAATAGCAGCTCATTCCGCTGCCGCCCAGCATCGAAGTCAGCGGTATCTTATAGGCGAGCCCGAGAAGCTTTGTGATAAGCACCATCGTCATCAGCACGGCGGAGCCTTTGAGAAAGCCTTGTTTTTTCATTTCATGCACCCCCG
>CAMVIL010000187.1 GCA_947167535.1 uncultured Ruminococcus sp.
ACCTCGAGCATGATTCCGAATTCAAGATAACAGACATAACCATAACCTCTGACGGCGATGAGGATACCGACGAGGAATACGATACTCCCGACGAGGACGATCAGACCGACGGTGAGGACGAGGACTATTCCGACGAATATGATTATGACATAACTCCCGCACCCGTAGACACTCCCGATGACTACGAGCAGGATACTGACGTCCCCGCTGAGACTCCCGATACGGACGACGGAACTGACGTCCCCAGCGATGCTGTGATCCCCAAGAACGATGACACCGCCGAGGAACCCGAAGTCACCGAAGTTCCCAAGCAGGAAGCTCCCGACACCGACACAACAACGACTACGACTGTCGCACCCGCAGCCGCGCCGTCAAGCAGCGCTCCCTCTTCGGCTCCCGCCGCAAACAGGACAGGCTCTGACAGCAACCCTCAGACAGGCAGCGGATTCTTAGCGAGTCACGCACTCCCCTTCGGGATAATTGCGCTCTGCCTCGCGCAGATAGCATACTCCACCTTCCGCCTTACGCGAAAGGAAAACTAACAAAAGAACCCCTTGGAAGCGGCTCTGCCGTTTCCGATAAAGACCTCTTAATAAACCTCTCAAAACAGGAAAGCGGCTGATGACCAGCCGCTTTTTTGTGTGTTATTCAAGTGGTTCCAGCTCTCTGAGATCGTAGGGCGTTTTCTGATAAACGCAGTGGTTGAGCCAGTTGGCGTAGAGCATATTCGCCGAGCAGCACCAGTTGAACCTCGGCACCGAGTTGACGTCGCCGTAGGGGAAATACTTCTTGGGATTCAGCCCCTTCTTCATGTCGCGGTCGTACTCCTGCGCCAGCGTGTCGCGGTCGTACTCGCAGTGACCCGTCAGGAACACCTGACGCTGTGAAAGGTCGGAGACGATGTGAACTCCCGCCTCCTGCGATTCCGCCAGTATCTCAAGCTCATTCACCTTCATTATGTCCTCGCGCCTTACCTCGGTGTGGCGGGAGTGAGGGCAGAAGAATGTGTCGCCAAATCCGCGCATCAGGGGATGATGGTGGTCGAGAGTCTTGTGCAGGAACACGCCCGAGAGCTTTCTCGGAAGCATATACTTCGGCACACCGTAGTGGTAATACAGCGCCGCCTGCGCACCCCAGCAGATATGTATCGTCGAGAATACCGAGTGCTTGCTCCATTCAAAAACCTCGCAGAGCTCGTCCCAGTAATCCACGTCGGCGTACTCCATCTGCTCGACGGGAGCACCCGTGATTATCAGCCCGTCGTAACGGTTGTCACGGATCTCGTCAAAGGACTTGTAGAATTTGAGCATATGCTCCTGCGGAGTATTCTTCGGGATATGTCCCGTCTGAACAAGGTCTATGTCCACATGGAGCGGAGTATTTGAAAGCAGTCTGAGCAGCTGCGTCTCGGTCACTATCTTGTTGGGCATCAGGTTGAGTATAGCGATCTTAAGCGCTCTTATGTCCTGATGCACCGCACGGTCATCGGGTATTACGAAGATGTTCTCTTCCTCAAGCGTTGCAAACGCAGGTAAATTGTCGGGTATCTGTATCGGCAATTTCGTTACCCCCTTTTTCTGATCTATAAAGAATATTATATCACTTTTTGCAGGGCATTTCAAGCGGTGCGGCTCGAATTAAGCTTTTATTAATATTTTCTCAAACTACTTGATTAAAGGGGCAAAATGTAGTATAATAATAGTTGTATAGGCAGGTAAAACATCTTGCTGCCGCGATCAACCTTTTACGGAGAGATCATGATGAAGAAAAAACACAACAATCCATATATTTATGCAGGTGTGACGGCGATCTCCGTCATCAGCTTCACCATGCTGCTGGTATTTATTATCTTCCGCCACAAAGAGCTGTCCTCTGCGCTGGATAAGCTCTCAAAAGCGCTTCAGCCTGTTATCATCGGCTGTATCATAGCTTACCTGCTGGCGCCCCTCTGCAACAGATTTGAACGATTATTCAAGAGAATACTCCCCAAGACCGACCGCGGAGAAAAAGCTTCGGGCGTGCTGGGAGTCGTATTCAGTTCGCTGGCGGCACTACTTGTGATAGTGGTGCTGATATCTCTGATAGTCCCCGCCACCTTCAACAGCTTAGTCTCGCTGATAACCTCGGTGCCTGATTATGTCCTGAGCTTCATCGACTGGGCGAACAAAAAGCTCGCCGACTACCCGATGATCTACAAATACCTGATGAACGCCGTAGACACCATCTACGACCGCTTCTCAAAATGGACGCAGGATCAGTTCATGCCTTCGATGCAGACTGTGCTCTCGGGCGTGGGCAACGGCATCGGTATCGCGCTCCAGTGGCTGCTGAACATCATCATCGGCTTTATCGTGGCGATTTACCTGCTAAGCTCAAAGCGGCTGTTCGCCAAGCAGGGCAAGATGACCCTCTTTGCAACATTCAAGCCGGGCGTCGCCGAGAAGATCTACGACGAGATCCTCTACGCCGACAAAATGTTCAGTGGATTCCTGCGCGGCAAGCTGCTGGATTCCACGCTGGTCGGACTTATCTGCTTTGCCGTACTGCGGCTGATGGGCTTTCAGGACGTGGTGCTGATAAGCGTTATCATCGGCGTGACCAACATCATACCGTTCTTCGGCCCCTTCATCGGTGCGGTGCCCTGCGCCCTCATCGTGTTCGTCACCGACCCGAAAAAGTGCCTCTACTTTATAATCTTCATACTGATACTCCAGCAGTTCGACGGAAACATCTTAGGTCCCAAGTGCATGGGCAGCAACATCAACCTGTCGGCATTCTGGGTGCTGTTTGCGATACTCCTCTTCGGACGTCTGTTCGGATTTATGGGTATGCTGCTGGGCGTGCCGATATTTGCGGTCATCTATGATATTCTCCGCAAGGTCATCTACTACCGCCTGCACAAGAACGGCAGGGACGATCTCCTGCCTGAAAGCAAGAAACCCGACAAGCCGCCGGAGGATACTCCGCCCGAAGCGGAAGAGGCCTCAGCCGAGCTTCCCGCCGAAGGATCCGAGGCTGCTCAGGTATGATAATTCATGTAAAAATTTTATAAAAAAATATTTATGGACTTGAATTGACTTAATTTTTGGTATATAATAGTATTTGGTTTGGTTTATACGTCAGCCTGCATTTCGGGCTGCATAATAAAAGATTTTTATCCTATTATTCGGAAGGAGCGTTTGTTAATGGGTGGTTTTTTCGGAGCAGTTGGTAAGGACAGAGACAATACCGTATTCGATGTGTTCTATGGCACCGACTATCATTCCCACCTCGGCACCCGCCGCGCCGGAATGGTGATGTACGATGAAGATAAGGGCTTTGACAGAGCGATTCACAACATCGAGAACTCACCTTTCCGCACCAAGTTTGCAAGCGATGTCAACTCCATGAAGGGACACATGGGCATCGGCTGTATTTCCGACTACGAGGCTCAGCCGCTGCTGATACGCTCGAAGGTCGGCACCTATGCGATCACTACCGTCGGCAAGATAAACAACACCGAAGAGATCCTCGAGAAGCTGTTCGACAACAGCCATCTGCATTTCTTCGAGATGAGCGGCGGTGAAGTCAACGCTACCGAAATGGTGGCGGCAATCATCAACCAGAAGGAGAGCATCGTTGAGGGTATCCGCTATGCTCAGGAGCTTATCGACGGCTCCATGACCATGCTCGTTATGACTAAGCAGGGCATCTATGCTGCAAGAGACAGGCTCGGCAGGACTCCCTGCGTTATCGGCAAGAGCGAGACCGGCTACTGCGCAGCATTTGAAAGCTTCTCTTACCTCAACCTCGGCTACACCCACTACCGCGAGCTGGGTCCCTGCGAGATAGTTCTGCTCACTCCCGAGGCTGTAATAAACATCGCTCCCCCGCGGGAGGAGATGAAGATCTGCACATTCCTCTGGGTATACTACGGCTATCCCTCCTCTTCCTACGAGGGCGTAAGCGTTGAGGATATGCGCTACAACTGCGG
>CAMVIL010000188.1 GCA_947167535.1 uncultured Ruminococcus sp.
GGGAACCTGTAAACAGGTATGCGTGGGCAGTCTTGCCTGCCGCCAGCTGATTTTTCAGCGCAGCTGTAATATGAGGCTGCGAGACCACATCATCAAAGGATCTCGGGCGCCACTTTCTGTACAATGCCTGATACAACCTGAGACCCCCTTATACATAAAATCGATCCGACATATAGGCGTGCAGGCGAAACTGCGTCACACGAAACGATCTGCTTAATGCTGCTCGGTTCCCCGCCTGACATGGTTCACAGTGCTTCATTGCGCAGGACCCGCACACCTATATCTCGGATCGAGATCTTACGGTCATGGTTTTCATTCCTGACTTATCTATTATAGCACACATCATTCCAAATTGCAAGCCTTTTTATGAAGTTTTCACATTCTTTACACATTAGCGCAATAAACCCCCGCATCTCTGCGAGGGTCTGCTGACGATCATTTGAACTTAACAGTCTTTGTCACAGTCTTTTTGCCGTACTTCCAGTGATCGCTGATATTTCTGCAGTCAAGGTCTTCATCACGATAGCCGGCATCGGTCACATACGCTGCCTTTCTGAAGCGCAGCTTATAGGTCTTGCCCTTGTCGAAGGTCTCGTAATAATTCCTGCCGTACTTTTTGACAGAATAATCAAACAGGCTATACGAACTGTTCATCTGGCTGTCTACTGTATGCACGCTGTATTTGCTCCATTTTTTTGTATACGGATCCAGCACCTCAACAGCCAGATATCCCGTTTTTTCAGCTGTCCTGAAGCTGAGATACCTGTAGCCGTATTCGTCCTTCTCACACTTGACCGAGTTTATCACGGGAGCCGTGCCCGACATACAGGTCACGCCTTTGATGGTGCTGTATTCCGACCAGTATGTCTTGCCGCCCGACTTGCGGTACGCGCGCACCATAAAGTAATTGAGCTCTCCCTTTTTGCAGTTCCTGTAAGTATAGGCGGGAGTTCTGACGTCGGCAAGCTTTATCACTTCCCTGCTGTCGGGATCGTATCTGTACACTTTGTATCCCGTGGCGTTGTCTATCTTCTCCCACTTTATCCCCGCGGACTTTGCACCCACCGCGACGTTCTTGCTGATCTTCGGAGCCCTGACGTCATTCGCACCCGCGTTCCTGAGGGTGTACTTGAGATTACGCTCTGCGGCATACTTCTCGGCAGCCGATCCTCTCTTGCAGATGAATCTGATGCGGGAAAAGTCTAAAGGTTCGCTCTCAATATCGGTGTACCAATAAAACGGCAGCACATCATCATCTATCTGCTTGACCGTCGAGGGTATGTCTACCGTTTTTATCCCGGAAAACTGTCTGACAAAGGAATCCGACATATAGTCGGAAAGCGCGACTACCTTAATGCCTTCTATCTTTGAGGGTATCTTGAGAACGCCGCCGGAAATCGCCTTCTCGGAGAAATCGACGATTGTGACGCCCTCTCCGCCGTAGTTGATCTTATAGCCGAACTTCGAGTTGTACCTGATCCCGACCGTGGAAAACTCAGCCTGCCGACCGGAAGCCCCCTCTGCGGAAATGCTGTCGGCAGCAACCGGCACGGAAGCAGTGCCCATCATTACAGCAGCGAGCAGTGCGGAAATAATTCTCTTGTTATCCATAGTATTGATCCTCCTCACACTGTTACTTTACCTTGATACTCAGGGTGTTGCTCAGGCTGCCGTTATATCTTTTATAAACGACTTTATTTTTCATATAGCCGCAGTAGCGCATACGCACTTTATAGGTCACGCCTGTCTTGAGCTGCTCAAAGATCGTCCTGTTCGAGAAAGCGCTTTTGGCGTAGAATCCCGTGATGACGTAGATGTCGCTTTTATCCCCTGTCTCGAAATCCGCGCAGGCTTCGTACCACTGCTCGCTTTCGGGATCGAATATCTCCACCAGCGTGTTGTAATTCGACAGACCCGATCTGGCGTCGGTCTCTATCCCCAGTGAGAACTCGGTGTCAACGCTGTGCTTCTTTATCCTGACGTCGCTGGGATTGGTAAGCACCTCCACGACCGCGCTGTCTCTGCCGTACTTCTTGCCGCTGTCGGTCTTTTTGAATGCTCTTACGACATAGAAAATGTCGTCGTCATACTTTATCCCCGTCGCCTTGAAGGTGGTATTGGACTTGCCGGTTATCGTCTTAACGACCTTATAGTCGGTGTCGCCTTCGTTCCACGACTTCGCCAGCACCTGATAGCCCGAAGCGCCGTCAACGGGGAACCAGCTGAGCTTCGCGGCGCTTCTGCCGAGGGACATGGAGTCCCTGAGAACAACGGGAGCAAGCCCCGACTTATTCTTTATCTTACAGGGAACGCAGAGGTTCACAGCGTAATCCTCGGCGCCCGTGCCCTTATAGCACCTGATGGTGACTTTCTGATTCCGCTTGTAGCTGTAACCGCCGTTTACCGACCTGACACCCATATCTATATCGTCTGTAAAGCCTATCCCGCTGCTGCTCATCTCGTCAAGGGACTTGGGGACATCCACCACCTTGATCTTCTTCCAGTTTTTGCGGAAGAAATCCGAGGTGAGGTAGCTTAGTGTGGTGACCTTCTTCCCGCCTATCTTTGCGGGAATGGTGACAACGCCGTTGGCGCCGATCGCTTTGGGAGTAAGATCGTGGATCGTGACCGTGCCGTCGGGATTCACCTGATATACGAACTTCGAGTTCTTCTTGATCTTCCCAAGCGGCTCAACCGTTCCGATGCCGTTCTCGGCAGGGACACCTGAAACCGCCGACGCAGGAAGCGCAAATGCTCCCGCCGTCATGCAGAGCGCCAGAATGCCCGCTATGATCTTCTTTGTCAATTTTACCGCCTCCATTATATCTGTATGAGGTTCATGCTTCATTTACTATTATATCACTCGTCACTCCGCTTGTCAACAAGATATTCGCATTTGATACTTTTCTCGCATAGAAAACAGCTCCCGCCGTTGCCCTGCGGAAGCTGTCGTAAATCTATTCTATTATCAGAACTCCACGGTCTTGACGTAAGCCTTGCCGTAGTGAAGCTGCTCCATACCGCAGTAGATGCTGTTGGAGTCGAGCGTTGCGGAATCGTATACCGACATCCCGCGCCTTACGCGGATCTTGTATTTCTTCCCGCCTATAAATTCATCAGTGTATTCCTTGTCGTTGTAGATGAAGGAAAACTCCCGGAAATTCTCGGAGATCTCGCCGGCGCTGTTGTAAAGCTTTATCGGTTCGCTCCAGCTGCCAGACTCGGGATCCTGCACCTGAATGTAATAGTTCTTGCCCCTCTCGCCGTCACCGTTTATGGTGACAGTGACCGAGTACTCGTTCTTGTCACAACTGATCTCTTTGACATCGGGAGCCTTTGTATCCATGCAGTTAACTATCTTGATGGTGCTCTTCTTGGACCAGTAGGTCTTGCTGCCCGACTTCACAAAAGCGCGGACCATGTAGAAGTTGTCGTTCTGGGTGTCGCAGGCGGTATCCTTGTAGAAGTTGGTGCCCGCGTCAAGATCTATCAGCTTTTTCCACTTGCCGTTTACCATGCGGTAAACTCTGTAGCCGTCCACGTTCTTGACCTTATACCACTTGAACTTGATCCTGCTCTTGCTCACCGAAACGCCCTTCGCAAGGCGCACCGCGTGAACGTAGGTCTTTGTGGCGTCCTTCACGTTATACTTGTAGTTGTTCTCCGCCGCAAAAGTCTCCGCCGCGGTCTTCTTGTTGCAGGCGATGGTCACGATATCGGCGAAGTAAATGAATCTGTTAGCTTTATCGCGGACATACATCGGCATACAGCCTCTCTCGATGGATGTCACCGACTTGGGGATATCTACCACCTTGATCTGCTTGTCATAATGATCGAAGGATCCGCTCAAATCTTCAGCCATGCAGGTGACAGGCATACTGTCCAGCTTGGTGGGTATCTTCAGAGTGTTGGCGGACAGCGCCTTGTCGGAAAACTGTATCAGCGAGACGCTCTTGCCGTCGGGGTT
>CAMVIL010000189.1 GCA_947167535.1 uncultured Ruminococcus sp.
AGCGTTATGCTCCCCGCCCTTTCAAAGCACAACGGGGACAACGAGAAGATCAAGAGCATGATGCGTAGATCCATCGTGACCAGCTCATTCCTCATCTTCCCTATCTGCATGGGACTGGCGGTGACTGCACTCCCGATGGTACATCTGGTGCTCACCGACAAATGGCTGCCCTGTGTGCCGTATCTGCAGGCTTACTGCTTTGTATATGCCTTCTGGCCGATACACACAGCCAATCTTCAGGCGCTCAATGCTCAGGGCAGGAGCGATATGTTCTTAAAGCTTGAGGTCATCAAAAAGATCTACGGCATACTCATTCTGATATTTACAGTAGTCTGCTTCCATTCGCCGCTGGCTATCGTACTGGGTCAGTGCTGCACTACAGTGCTTTCCTGCTTCGTCAACGCTTCCCCCACCAAGAAGCTGCTCGGCTACGGCTACAAGGAGCAGATGCACGACATACTCCCCTCCTTCGGAGTCTCCGCCATCATGGGTGCTATAGTGTACAGCATAACCTTCCTGAAACTGCACGCGGCGATAACACTCGGTCTGCAGGTAGTCACGGGCGTTACGGTCTATCTGCTGCTGGCAAAGCTCTTCAGGCTGGAGTGCTTTGACTACATACTCAACATGGTAAAAAAATTCTTGAAAAGAGGCAAAGCAAATTGAAAAAGCTATTGTTGCTCGGCGGTTCGGCTCAGCAGGTCATCGCGATAGAAACTGCAAAGAAGCTCGGATATTTTACCGTCCTCTGCGATTTTCTTCCCGATAATCCCGGACAGTACCACGCGGACAAGTTCTATCTTGTGAGCACTACCGACCTTGAGGCGGTCCTGAAGGTCGCGAAGGACGAAAAGGTAGACGGCGTGCTGGCTTACGCTTCCGACCCTGCTGCACCTACGGCGGCTTACGTTGCCGAAAAACTGGGTCTCCCGGGAAGCCCCTACCGCTCGGTGGATATACTTTGCAACAAGGACAAGTTCAGAGCTTTCCTTTCGGAAAACGGCTTCTGCACGCCCAAAGCCCGCGGCTACGACGATACAGCTTCGGCTGAGGCTGATCTGAGAAACGGAGTGTTCGACTTCCCCGCAATCGTCAAGCCTGTCGATTCGTCTGGCAGCAAGGGCGTCGGCAGGATAGACAGCGTCGGCGAGATCAGCGAGAAGCTTGAGTACGCCATGTCATTCTCGAGAGGACGCAAGATAATCGTCGAGGAGTTCGTGGAGAAATACGGCTACCAGATAGCCGGCGACGGTCTTTCGATCGACGGCAGGCTGGTGTTCCGCTGCTTTGCAAACGATCACTTCGATCCTAAGTGCGAGAATCCCTTTGTGCCCGTTTCGGCAAGCTTCCCCTACAATATGCCCGCCGAAGTACAGCAGAAGATACACGACGAGATACAGCGTCTGCTGACTCTGCTGAACATGGGCACCACCACATACAATTTCGATATGCGTATCGACAAGGACTACAACGTCTACCTCATGGAAGTGGCGCCGAGAGACGGCGGCAACTACATCCCCGACATCATCAGATACTGCACCGGCGTAGATCTCGTGGAGTGCTCGGTCAAGGCGGCGATGGGCGAATCTCTCGACAACGTGAAGATGACGCCCTACGACAGCTTTTATGCCTACTACGCGGTACACAGCTACTCAAACGGCATACTCAGGTCGATCGACATCGACGAGAAGGTAAAGAGCACGATAGTCGAGGATCACATCATCGTGAAGGCTGGCGACAGGATATCCACATTCACCGGCGCCAACACCACTCTGGGCATACTGCTCATGAGATTTGAGAGCATGGAGCAGATGCTCTATATGATGGATAATTCCGAAAAGTGGATAAGTGTAAAGGTTGAATAACAATGAAAGAAATAGGCGGATACATCGAATTTGAAAGCTACACGGGTCGGGTATATCACGACGGCGCGACTGCAGTCAACTGCGGCAGGAACGCCCTCGCTTACCTGATCGAAGCGGAAGCTGTAAAAAAGATAAGGCTGCCTTTTTTTCTTTGCAGCTCGGTAAAGGGAGTCTGCGAAAAATACGGCGTGAGCGTAAGTTTCTACCGCATCGGCGAGGACTTCAGACCCGAAGCGGATATCACGCTCCTTGATGACGAATGGCTGTATATCGTCAACTACTACGGACAGCTTTCAAACGACGAGATCTCGGCGTACAGGAGAAAATACGGACGTATCATCGTCGACAATTCCCAGAGCTATTTTCAGTATCCTGCCGAGGACGTCCCCACCGTCTACACCTGCCGCAAGTATTTCGGCGTGCCAGACGGCGGATTTGTCTACAGCTCAAAGAAGCTCGCACGGGAGCTCCCCGCCGACGAGTCCTTTGAACGGATACACTACATACTCGGCAGATTCGAGCGGACGGCGGGCGAGTTTTACAAGGAGTCCTCCGACAACACCAAGTTCTTCGCGGGCGAGCCGATCAGGAGAATGTCAAAGCTCACCGAGAACCTGCTCAGGTCTTTTGAATACGACCGCATAATATCCCGCAGGACTGAGAACTTCACTCTGCTTCACAGGCGGCTCGAAGAAGTCAACCGACTGAGTCTGAAAGTTCCCGACGGCGCGTTTATGTATCCTCTCTATCTGGAAAACGGCGCCGAGATAAGAAAGAAGCTCCAGCAGGAAAAGATCTTTGTTCCCTGTCTCTGGGGAGACGTCCTCGACAACTGCGATGAGGGCAGTATTGAATATGATTACGCAAAGAATATCCTGCCCCTGCCTGTTGATCAGAGATATGGCGCCGAGGATATGGAGTACATACTCTCAAAGCTTAAAGAACAAGGAGCAATATGATGGATCTGAAAGGTAAAAGACTGCTGATACTCGGCGCATACCGCACCGAGATCGAGATCATAAACGAAGCTAAAAAGCTGGGGGTCTACACCATCGTCACCGACAACCACACCGACTGGTCTCTCGCCCCTGCAAAGGCTCTTGCCGACGAGGCTTACGACATAAGCTGGACGGACTACGACGCGCTGGAAAAGATCTGCCGCGAACGGAATGTAGACGGCTGTCTGGCGGGTTACAGCGAACGGCGTGTTGAAGCTCTGACAGAACTCTGTAAGAGAATGGGCTATCATTGCTACACCGAAGGCGCCGATCTGGGCGTGATATTCAGCAAGGATAAATTCCGCGAGGCTTGCGTGAATGCAGGTATGCCTGCAACTGCTGCATACAGCCTGAATGATGAAAATATCAGATTCCCCGTGATCGTCAAGCCTGTGGATAATGCGGGCAGCAGAGGTGTATCCATCTGCAGAGACCGCAGCGAACTGGACAGGGCATATGAGGCCGCCTGTAAGAATTCCATAAGCGGAAGAGCGATCATCGAGGAATTTCTTGACGGCGACGATCCGAGATACGAGCCTGTCTTTTTCTACACCATCCACAACGGCACAGCGACCCTTTCCAATTCGCTTGACAGGATCATGGTAGATCTTGGCTTTGGCGAAGGTATCATCAAGCAGGCCGTCGGGAATGTCTACCCCTCAGCGTACCTCGAGGGCTTTATAGAAAAGCAGGACAAACAGTTCAGAGAGCTTTTTGCCTCGCTTGGAATGAAAAACGGCTACGCGCTTATGCAGGGCAAGATGAAAAACGGAAGTTTTATTCCGGTAGATCTCGGCTTTCGTCTTGAAGGTTCGCTTTCCTTCCACTACTCCGACTTCATCAACGGCATGAACGTGATACAGATGATGATACGCCACGCTCTGACCGGAACTATGGGCGATGACCGTCTTATCGAGGAGAAAGACGATCCCCGCTTTGCAAAAACAGGCATTACGCTGACCCTGCTTGCCACCAGAGGCAGGATAGCAAGTATCAGCGGACTTGACGAGATAAGCCGCGAGAAATGCGTTATCTATGTCTGCCCCAAAATGAATGTAGGTACTGAGTGTACACGCCTTGCGGATTACTCGCAGGTGT
>CAMVIL010000190.1 GCA_947167535.1 uncultured Ruminococcus sp.
AACCGCCATACGATGGACAAGGACGGCAACGGCGTCGTTTACCTGAAGGATGGCTTCAAGCTCGGTGTAGGCGCAAACTCTGTCGTCCTGACCGTAACCGCCGACCATGCTTCTGTCCAGTCCGATATCCACGCCCTTATAGGCAGGAACGATCTCCAGCTCGGCAGAGACGAAATCGTGCTCTGTGATGCCGTACTTCTCGAACAGGATGTTCATAATGTTGAGCTTGACCTTGTTGGATACCTTGTCATCCTTGAAGGGACGTGAGCCTATCAGCAGATTGAGTTCCTCGCCCTTGACGCCCTGCGCGAGTGTGCGCTGCATCTGTTCGTTAGCGAGATGTATGAGAAGGTCGGTTATGCAGAACTGCGGGTCGCCTGCTTCTTCGCCGATGTTGATGTCGACTTTGCTTCCTTCAGACTTGATGACTACACCGTGAAGCGCCATCGGAACGGTAGTCCACTGGTACTTCTTGATACCGCCGTAATAATGCGTCTTGAACAGCGCCATCTCCTTGTCCTCGTAGAGGGGGTGCTGTTTTAAGTCTATGCGGGGAGAATCGATGTGAGCAGCACAGAGACGAACGCCGTTGATGATAGGCTTCTTTCCTATTACCGCAAGGATTATCGACTTATCTCTGTTATTCAGGTATACCTTGTCGCCTGCATTGAGCTTGACAGACTTGTCAAAAGGCTTGTAGCCTGCCTTCTCGGCACGCTTGACTGCCTCTGCGCAGGCAAGACGCTCGGTCTTGCAGCGGCTGATAAAGTCCTTGTAGCCTTCGCAGAACTTATCTGCTGCCGCAAGCTCCTCGTCGCTCATGATAAGCGCCGCGTTCTTCGGCTTCTCAAGCAGCTTCTCCGCAAGCAGTTCGCCTGCTGTTTTTTCTTTTTCGTTACTCATTGTTTATCTCAGCCTCCAGTTCTGAATTTTCTTTATACTTATCAAAAGCTTTCATAACCCTGTAGATATAATCCTGAGTCAGATCGGACGGCATAGCGTCGAGATTTTCGTTCACACTGAAGTGGGCTGGATCGATCGTCCCGTCGTCGATCCAGCCCTGCACGGCGTTCATTCCCTGATGGTAAGCCGCCGAAGCCAGCTCGTAGCTGCCGAACTGATCGTACAGATATGAAAGCATATAAGTTCCGTATTGGATATTGTACTCGGGCTCGAACATACTGTCGAAGGTAATATCTCTGTCGTCATCAAGCCTGAACTTGATCCAGTCGAAAGCATCCGGCATGATCTGCATGAGTCCGCGCGCTCCGACTTCGGATTCCGCCGTTTCTACGAAGCTGCTCTCGGTACGGATCACCGCAAAGATGTATCTCGGGTCGATATCATACTCCTTGGAATACTTGATGACATATTCTTCGTACTCGGTAGGATATGTGAAGTATTTTTTTGCCTTCTCAGGCGTTTCTGGCTTTCTGAATATAATAAGCAGTCCGAAAGCTATCAGAAGCATTACTGTCACAAACACCGCGAGCCCTATGGCGTTGCCGCCGTTTGATCGTTTTCTAGCTGCTGTGGTTCCTTTTCTTTTCTTCTTTGTTGCCATTTTTTCTTTCCTTTATCTCTTTTGCTATCCTGTCGGCAGCTTTTTGTGTTGTCTCAATGCTGCCGTTATTCTCTATTATATAATCGGAGCGCTCTCTGAAAAAGTTTTCGTCGTGCTGTGAAGCGAATCTCTTCAAAGCGTCCTCTTTTGTGATATTATCTCTCTTAGTGATGCGCTCAGTTCTCACATCTAAGTCTGCGACGCAGCTAACTATCACGTCGCACAGCTTCTCGGCACCCGCTTCAAACAGCGTAGGTGCGTCGAGCATAATAAACTCTGCTCCCGAAGCAAAAGCAGCATCAATCTGTCTTTCTATCTCATCTGTTATAAACGGGAAGATCGTGCTGTTGTAGCTTTCCAGCAGCTTTTTGTCTGAAAAGAGCAGGGAAGCTGCTTTTTTTCTGTTAAAGTCATTCCCGTCAAAAAACTGCGGGTACTTTTCTTTTAATGCGTTGCAGCAGTCGGTATCGGGCTGCAGAAGTATATGCGTCATTCTGTCGCAGTTGATAACGTGGAATCCGTTGGAGATAAATTCGGAGCTGACTGTCGATTTACCCGCTCCGCTTTGTCCTGTCAGTCCGACGATATAAGGTCTGTTCAAAGCTCCACCACCTTGAATCCCGCAGCGCGTATCAGACGGTTATAAACTGCAAGCCCTACGCCCGTGCGTTCTGGACAGCGTGCGAATACCGTCTTGGCGCCGAGTTTGTCGGCATCACGCAGAGCTGCAAACAGATTGTGCGCCTGCTGTTCTCCGCTATGCCCCAGTAGAATGTGTGGTATATCCAGATCCCCCAGATCACTCTCGTCGAAAATGAGGCAGAGGGTATCGTCTGTAAGGTTGTTTTTGACGTAATACAAAAACTGCTCGGCGCTTCCGCTTACGATTATAACGTCGGCGGCAGGGGAGTAGTGCTTGTATTTCATACCCGGCGATGCCACGGGCCGCGAATTATCGACCTCGTGAAGAACGCCGCTGTCAATTTCGACGTCGGGACAAACGGTCAGAAGCATTTCTCTTGTGATACGTCCCGGACGAAGTATGCGGATAGAATTCTGCCCGAAAGCGATAACCGTTGATTCGACACCTGCTTCGCATTCACCGCCGTCGATGACAGCTGGTATCCTGCTTCGCATATCTGCCATTACATGAGCGGCTGTTGTCGGGGAAGGACTTCCTGAAAGGTTGGCAGAAGGCGCTGCCAGCGGAACGCCTGATTTCTCTATCAATGCTTTGGCAGCGGGATGTGACGGCATTCTGACACCGACTGTATCCAGTCCGCCCGAGGTGATGTAGGGGATATCGGGGTGCTTCGGGAGTATCATCGTCAGAGGTCCGCTCCAGAAAGCCTTAGCGCAGCTGAGCGCCAGCTGAGGAATCTCAGATACAATACCGCCGAGCTGTGAGAGGCCGCTGATGTGAACGATCAGAGGATTGTCGGCGGGTCTGCCCTTTGCCTTGAATATCTTTGCAACAGCTTCGTTGTCGTAGGCGTTTGCGGCGAGGCCGTAGACAGTCTCGGTAGGCATTCCGACTACCTCTCCGTGCTTTATTAGCTCCGCTGCTTTCTCGATCGACTCTGGAGAGCAGTCAAGCAGTTCGGTTTCAAATGCCATCAGCTGTTTTCCCCCTCTGCGAGCTGCGCTGTTCTTTCGGCAAGTGCCAGCGCATCAATTACTTCATCGAGCGAGCCGTTCAGGAAGCTGTCCAGCTTATAGAGAGTCAGCTTGATCCTGTGGTCTGAAATTCGGCTTTCGGGGAAGTTGTAAGTTCGTATCTTCTCGGAACGGTCGCCTGTGCCGACCTGTGAGCGTCTGTCGGAAGCGATGGCTTCCTGCTGTTCGCGAACCTTTTCATCAAACAGTCTGGCGCGGAGCATTTTCATTGCCTTCTCACGGTTCTGAAACTGCGAACGTTCGTTCTGGCACTCAACAACGGTGCCTGTCGGGATATGGATAAGTCTTACGGCTGATGAGGTCTTGTTGATATGCTGACCTCCTGCGCCGGAGGAGCGGAACACTTCCATCTTGATATCTCGTTCCTCGTTGATTTCAAGCTCAACTTCTTCCGCTTCGGGAAGCACTGCGACGGTAACTGTCGATGTCTGGATACGACCCTGAGATTCTGTCTCGGGAACGCGCTGAACACGATGCACACCGCTTTCATACTTCAACCTGGAGTATGCTCCTGCACCCTCGACTGAGAATGTTATCTCTTTGTAACCGCCAAGCTCGGTGGGATTTGCGTGCATAATATCTATCTTCCAGTTTTTCGACGCGGCGTACATACTGTACATACGGAAGAGAGAATTTGCAAACAGAGCAGATTCCTCACCGCCTGCGCCGCCTCGGATCTCGACGATAACATTCTTGTCGTCGTTGGGGTCTT
>CAMVIL010000191.1 GCA_947167535.1 uncultured Ruminococcus sp.
CGAGATTACAGGATGTGACTGGAGTTCAGACGTGTGCTCTTCCGATCTGCCGTCGGCAATCTAATCGGTCAGCTCGCAGGCAAGGGCTTCTATCTGCGCCTCGCTGTCGGCATTCAGCGCCGAAGCCACCGTAACGATAGTCTCGGTGAAGCTGATGTTCTTGCTCTTTTCGAACTTCGACTTTATCACCTTAGCCGCCATAGGCGCCCAGGTTCCGTTCTCGATAATACCGATGGTGCGGTTCTGGTAGCCGCGCTCCACCAGCTCCTCGATGAATGTTCTCATGAAGGGGAAGATGTCGGCGTTGTAGGTAGTAGTTGCCAGCACCAGCTTGCCGTAGCGGAAAGCGTCCTCAACAGACTCCGCCATGTCCTCGCGGGCGAGGTCGGCGATGGCTACCTTGGGACAGCCCTTGGCTTCCAGCTTTTCCTTGAGAAGCTCCGCCGCCTGTTTGGTGTGACCGTATACGGAAGTGTAAGCGATGAACAGTCCCTCCGACTCAACGCCGTAGGACGACCATGTATTGTAGAGGTCGAGGTAATAGTCCAGATTTTCGGACAGTACAGGACCGTGCAGAGGACAGATGGTCTTGATGTCGAGAGCCGCCGCCTTCTTGAGTACGTTCTGCACCTGCATACCGTACTTGCCGACGATGCCGAAGTAGTAGCGTCTTGCCTCGCAGGCCCAGTCCTCGTCCACGTCGAGGGCGCCAAACTTTCCGAAGCCATCCGCGGAGAAGAAGATGCCGTACTTCTCAAGGTAGGTCATCATGACCTCGGGCCAGTGCACCATCGGTGCGAAGATGAATTTCAGCTCGCATCCGCCCAGCGAGAGGGTCTCGCCGTCCTTGACTACCACCTGCTTGTCGGGGTAATCGGTGCCGAAGAAGCGCTTTATCATGGCGAAGGTCTTGGCGTTGCCGACTATCTTCGCGTCGGGATAAGCCTCGACGAACTTGCCGATGTTAGCCGAGTGGTCGGGCTCCATGTGCTGAACGATGAGGTAATCGGGCGAGCCGCCGCCCAGCGCGTCGGAGATATTCTTCAGCCACTCGTCGCCGAACTTGATATCTACCGAATCCATAACGGCGGTCTTCTCGTCCTTGATAAGATAGGAATTGTAAGCCATGCCGTTGGGGACGTCGAACTGTCCCTCGAAAAGGTCGATCTGATGGTCGTTTACTCCGATGTAAATTACGTTGTCATTAAGTTTCATAATTGACCTCCTTGGTTTTGATCGTAGACCGATTTAGTCCACGATACTATTATAGCACATATCCGTCTGAAATGCAAGCCCCCGTCAGAAGTGACCCGACGAGCCGCCGTGGGAGGATCCCGACGAGCTGGAGTGGCTCGAGGAACCGCCGCTGCTGCTGGATTCCGAGGGCGGGTTGTATCTCTTGGTGGTGTTCTTGTAGAGGAACGTGTCGTTGCGCTTGTTGATAACGATGCTGTCCCGCTTGATATAGTCGTCAGCCTGACCCTTGAAGCTTACGGAAGTCAGCTTTGCCTTTTCGAGGCCGCAGATTATCAGCCAGATCAGGAATGCGATGACGATGCTTACAGGGCAGATGACGATGAATCTGCCGAAGGCGACCTCGCTGTAAGGTCTGAGGGAGTGCTCGGGGAGATGACCCGAGTCGAAGGGGCGGTTCTCCTTGGCTTCGGTGATGAAGTTGTCGCAGAGTCTGGCGTAGAGATCAAATGCCTTGTAGTAATCGCCGTCCGAGAGATAGCCCTTGATCTCGCTAATGATGTAAGACTGACCCGCGTCGGTGAAATAGGGTATGCCGTCGCCCGTGGTGGAGAAAGCCCAGTCGCGGTTCTCCATCGAGATGAGGAATGCGATGCCCGAGCGCTTGTCGTCGAGACCGAAGCCGCTGTAATCGTAGTAGTCGTCGATGTATGCCTGAGAAGTCCTGTTTCCGATAGACTTCTCGGTGATGATGACCACCTCGACGCCCTGACGTTCGCTTATCTCGTCGCACATCTTCAGAAGCTCGGCTTCCTTGTCTTCGTCGATGATGTCGCCTCTGTCAACGACTCTCAGCTCGTTCTTGTAGATATTTCCCTGCTTGCTCTGGAGCAGGAAGGCTTCCATTATCGAACCGTAGCGGTCGAAGGCGGTGTAGATATCACCCGACGCGAAAGGCGTCTCGAGATACTGCTCCATATTGGCGAAGCCCTCGTCAGTAAAGACGTCAAGCATCACGCCGTCGGCGGCAACCTGCCAGTCCTTGTCCTCGACGGAGTAGCAGATGAGTATGCCCGAGTTCTGCTCGTCGCCGCCGAGTCCCAGATCGAGGTAAGTCTGCATGGTGAAATTGGTAAGTTCCTCGCCGCCGGTGTTCTCGACGGTTGCCACGGCGATATCCACCTTGTTGCTGAGGCTGATAGTCTCAAGCTTATTGAACAGATTGCTCTTATCGTTGGTGCTCAGCAGATTAGCGTAGTCGAAGATGAGGTCTTTCGTTTTGGAAATCGTGCTGTCCTCAGTACTTTCGGAAGCTTCCGCTCCGCTTTTGGGAGACTCATCTGCAAAGACTGCCGAAGACGCGCAGGTGAGCATCATCACTGCCGCCGCAGAGAGGCTCAGTATTCTCTTGAATATGTTTCAGAATGTGAGGTATGAGATTATCATACCACCGACAGTAAACAGAATGGAGCAGGCGAGAGTGCCGAAGCCCAGCCATTGTGTGAATTTCTTCTTATCCATCGGAAGGTCGCCGACGAATTTTCCCGTCTGACCGTTCATGGCGAAGATATAGTTCTTGTCCTCGTACTTTGTGGTGAGTATCCACACGGGGTAGAGAGCGTAGATAGCCTTGGCGTTATGGTAGTCGATGTTGCCGCCCTCTTTCTTGACTGAGTTGTAGCCGCGGACGTCATTCTCGAAAGTCTTGTTGACGCTGTGCATAATGCGGTTATTTACGCGCACGACGCTCTTGTTGTCGTCGACGTCATACTTATCGGCAACGTAGCCCGCGAGGTAGCCTGTATTGAAAGGCACAGCCTCAGCGAAATTGAAAGGCTCGATGGACTCCATAAGGTCATCGGGCATCTGCGAGGAGCCGTCGACGGCTATCTTCTCGAAATCCATAGTACCGCCGCGGGTGACCGAGAAGTAGGAAGTCTCGGTATAGTCGTAGTTGCCGCTGGACCATGTACGCACCTTAGTAGCCTTGAAGCGGATATCCGCCTTGATATGGGAATCGAAGAGCCAGAAAGGAACGTAGACGCCCTTGATCTCCTCGAAGTGTTCGATAGCCTTGAAGGGCTTAGGCAGGAAGTGCTTATTCAGCAGATGTTTTTTGAACTCACTGACAGCGTGTTTCTTATCCAGCTTGAATGGTATTACGTACTCCGGCTTCCACTGACCCTGCAGGCTGTTGAGCATGACCACGGGGTTATCGCAGTAGGGGCAGGTAGTAGCGGAAGTAGTGAGGTCTGCCATTATCTCACCGCCGCAGTAATTACAGCGGTAGACTCTGATATCACCCTGTTCTTCGCCCTCGAAAGTCTGTTCCGACTGATTCCAGTCGGAGTCCTGCGTACCGTCATTTTTAAGATCCTCAGCGTAAGCCTCGAGGGTCTCAACGTCATAGACATTCTCGCAGTAAGGGCATTTCATCTTCTGTATAGCCGAGTCGAACTTGACCGCGCCTCCGCAGCACGGGCAGGTATATTCGCTAGCCTTTGACATTTCATCGCCTCCGAAATATTACAAGATATAAATATACTACTTTATATTCTAACATATTTGAGACACAAAATTGTTACGAATATTTAAATTTCTATGAGATTTATACAATGTATAATACTGACAGTTTTGGTGGTCTGTTGCGCCTTGGCGGTGCAATCAGGTCTTGGACTCGATTCGCTTACGCTCTCTCGCCCAATTAAAATCGGCATATTGG
>CAMVIL010000192.1 GCA_947167535.1 uncultured Ruminococcus sp.
GAAATAAACGTGTCGATTATCCTCGACTGAAAATACGGCGAGGTTATATACATACCATTGCAGGCGATAGAGAGGAAGAGGGCGATAATGTAGTTGCGCCGGCTTCCTTTCATATTTTCCCATAACCATCTTATCTGAAACATTAGAAGTTATCCCCCCGTGATCTGTTGTTTATATTTCAATTATTATAAATATACAACAACCCCATCAGTTTGTCAATAGATATTTTAAAAAGAAACTTGTATAATTCTACTTAAAAATAGTAAAAACCTCTCCAAAATCGGAGAGGTTAAAAAATTACAATATTCAGACGCCTTCAGAGATCTTGTAGGCTTCCAGTCTGTATATCGGCAGCCCCTGTTCCGAGAACCTCTTCTCGTATTCGGTGACGATGTTTCCCTCGAAATCCGAGTTGTGCAGATCGAGAGATACGTTTTTCAGCGCCCAGCCGCTCTGCGAAAATTCCCCGATGGAGAACTCAAACAGCTGCATATTGTCCGTCTTCTGATGTATCTCGCCGCCCTTTTTGAGCATGCCCTCGTAAAGCTTCAGGAAATTGCGGTGAGTAAGACGGTGGGAAGCGTAGCTCTTCTTCGGAAAGGGACAGCTGAAATTTAAATAGATCCTCTCCACCGAATCAGCGGGGATGTAGTTGTCAAGATACTCGGCGCCGCCGCGCAGAAAGCGTACGTTCTCTATACCTTCCGAGATAGCCTTCTCCGCCGCGTCCACAATAACATTGCTGGACTTCTCCACCGCAAGATAGTTGAACTGTGGGTCGCGCTTTGCAAGCTCGCATACAAACTGACCCTTGCCGCAGCCTATCTCCATGATAACCGGCTTGTCGTTGCCGAAGATCTCAGCGATATCCAGCATACTCTTGCCGTCCTTATAGGAAAAATCGCGGTTGTCTCTGTCCATATAGATTATCATATCACCGCAGGCGGCAAGCCGTTCCTCCAGGTGATTCTTTCTTCTCATTCTCATTTACTTTCTCTCTTTTCCTAATGTTTTCTCAGATCCGCGGTGTGCGGCAGGGAAGAATACTATCTCTTTCCTTTCTTTGCATTCATCAGTTTTTTTAGCCCGCCGTGCTCAAAGAACTCGGGATCCGACGTCGCCGTGACCCACTCGGTAGCACTGCCGTCAAGCGGGTTGATCGCAGGATAGATGTTGATCATGATCTCCGCTTCTTTCTTTTCCTTGTATTCGGGAGTGAATCGGAAGATGATCTGCTTTTTTGTGCCGCTTCTAAGACTGTCCTCTGTCACGGCAGTCATCGCCAGCAGATCCGAGTCCTCACATTCGGGGATCTTGATCTCTGTGAAAGCGCAGCGGTAAACGTTCCTGCCGTCGTTGGTCTCGTGAAGCTCGGGCTTGCGCTTGATCGTCTTTACGGAATTAGTCGTGGGAAAGGTCACTTCCAGCATCGGTACCGTAAGCTTGCCCTCGTTGACTGCATCCCCCGAAAGCGTGAAAACAACGCCTTTGCCGTTTGCGGCGCCGTCGCTCTCTACACTGACCGAATAGGAAAGCCCGTCTATCATAACAGGTCCGCAGGCTGATTTTCTCAGCGCCACACGGGTCCTGTCGCGCTTCTGGATAGCTCGCGCGATCATTTCGTTGTTGAATATGTTCACTTAATAGTCACCTCGGTGCCGCCAAAGGGTCTGATGGAGAGTACGTAACAGCTGCCCTCACCGAATACAGCTTCCATGCGGCGCTTGAATTCCGTCAGCTTGTCCTCGGGGACGAACGCCTGGATAGTGCCTGCAAATCCGCCGCCGTGAACTCTGCACGCGCCCTCTCCGCCGAGTATATCGGAAGCGAGGTAAAGCGCGGTAGCCAGCCCCTGATCTGCAGGGGAGGATGCAGCGTATATGTTCTGGAGATACTTGTATGATGAATCGCCCGACTCGTTTATCAGCGAGAGGAACTTCTTGAAGTCGTGGGATTTGAGCGCAGCCGCCTGCTTGCCGACCCTCTCACTGTCGCTGAAAAAGTGCAGCGCACGAAGCACAGCTCTGTCACCCAGCTTTTCCCTGAGTGCGGAGAGGTTGTTCATTACGTCCTCACGGCTGATCTCACGAAGCACGTTCTTGCCGAAGAACTGTGCGACCGATCTCATTTCTGAGGGGATAGCAGCATACTCGGGAGTGAGGTCTGCGTGGTTGCCCTTTGTGTCGATGATGCATAGCCTGTGACCGCTCTTCGCAAAGTCAAAGTCGATAGCCTCGATGACAGGACGCGAAGGATCCTTGAAGTCAATGGTGATGAAACTGCCCACCGAGCTTGCCATCTGATCCATAAGCCCCGACGGTTTGCCGAAGTATATGTTCTCGGCAAACTGAGAGATCTGCGCGATCTCAACAGGGGATACCCTGAAGTCGTTGTAAAGCCCGCTGAGTATAGTTCCGACCAGCACCTCGAATGCCGCCGAAGAGGAAAGTCCCGAGCCTTTCAGTACGTTGGAAGTCGTGTAAGCCGAGAATCCGCCGACGTTGTATCCGCGGCGCTTGAAATCCGCCACAACGCCTCTGATGAGCGCCGCAGAGGTATTTTCCTCGTCTACCTTGATCTCGGTGTCTGCGGTGTCGATGGTGTCCATCGGAAAGCCCTGTGACTTTATGTGGATGATCCCGTCATCGGTTGGAATAACAGCCGCAATGACGTCCAGCGAAACACCCGCAGCCAGCACACAGCCGTTGTTGTGATCGGTGTGGTTGCCGCCTACTTCGGTACGGCCGGGAGCAGAAAAGAACCGCTCTGCGGGCTGACCGAACATAGTCTCGAATTCGGCAGCGGCAGCTGAATATCTTTCTGCCTGGATAGCGGCAGCTTCTGCGCCGTATATTTCCTTTAATGTATGGATCATTGCGAGTTACCTCCGAAAATAATATCAATATAATTATACTACATTTATTCAGTATTTGCAAGAGCCTTTGCAAAGTTTACCTACTATTCATTTTTAAAACGTTTACAGAATCGGGCAGGAGATAAAGCTTCTGCGGGTGTTGACAAATGCGTGAAAATGTAAACGTTTCAGTTGTGATTTGCTACGAATATCCTTCGCAGTCGTTGACATTCGTGTATCGTGATGGTATAATTTATTTGACCGAGAGGTTGGAAAAATAACAGGAATATAATTTAAAGTTTAAAGGATGTGGTGCTTTATGAGAAATAACTACTTGCTGAAAAGGCTCATATCGGCAGCGGCTGCACTATGCTGCCTGACTTCTGGATCAGGGTATACCGTCTCGGCAGTCGGGATTGCTCAGCCTTCTGCTGTGTACGCCGTTACAGACGGCAGATTCGATGTTGACCCTACCCCCTGCAACCCCGCAGCAAGTCCCGAGGCTAAGGAGCTTCTGAAATTTATTGCGGATAATTACGGTAAAAAGGTCATCACCGGTCAGTGTGCCGACAGCGGCTATATGTCGTCTGAGTTTTCGGCGATCAAAGAGCAGACAGGCGAAGTTCCCGCGATCCTTGGTATGGATCTTTACCGCTATCTGCCCGTGCGCCAGAAGTACGGCGACAGCTGTCAGGTGATCGAATCTGCCGAGAAGTTCTACAAGCGCGGCGGTATCGTCACCTTCTACTGGCACTGGAATGCTCCCGAGAAGTATTATAAGTCGGGCAAGGACAAGGACGGCAACCCCATGTGGTGGGGCGGATTCTATACCGATCACCTTGATATGAACAAGTTCAACCTTGCGAAGATCATGAGTCAGGAAGATAAGGAAGGCTACGACCTGCTGATGGCTGATATCGACGCCATTGCCGTTCAGCTCCAGAGACTCCGTGACGCGGGCGTGCCCGTGCTTTTCCGTCCTCTCCATGAGGCAAGCGGTAACTACGGTCTGTACGGCGGTACCGGTACGGCTTGGTTCTGGTGGGGAACTTCGGGTCCC
>CAMVIL010000193.1 GCA_947167535.1 uncultured Ruminococcus sp.
TATCTCCTCTGCAAGCTTCACCTTGTCGGCGGGAAGCAGCTCGGTGTGCACCTTTGTCACACCCAGTTCAGCCGCCGCCGCTTCGCCGGCTGCCTTGCTGTCGCCGGTGAGTATAACCGACCCGACGCCCATATCAGAAAGCGCCGACACAGTGTCGCGGCTGCCCTCTTTGAGAGCGTCGCCAAGCGTCAGGCTGCCCATGTACTCGCCGCCGTAAGCTATGTGCACCTTAGTCCCCGAGTTGTCCTCGGTGACGGGGGCTATCCCGCGCTCCTGCATGAGCCTGAGATTTCCCGCCAGAAGTTCCCTGCCGTCGAGGGTGCAACTTATGCCGCGTCCCGCTATCTCGGTGTGACCCTCTGCCGCGGGGATATCCGCGCCGATGCTCTTAGCGTATCTTATCACCGACTGCGCTATCGGGTGGTTGGAGTTCGCCTCTGCCGCCGCCGCCAGCGAGACCAGACGCTCGTACCCGCCGCAGGGCTCGGCAGCGAGGGTCTTCTTGACCTCGGGTCTGCCGAGAGTCAGCGTGCCCGTCTTGTCGAATATCACCGTGTCAACTCCCGCCAGCGTCTCCATGTAGTTGCCGCCCTTTATCAGCACGCCCTGACGCGACGCTCCGCCGATACCGCCGAAAAAGCTCATGGGCACCGAGATGACCAGCGCACAGGGACAGCTAACTACCAGAAAGTTCAGCGCTCTTGTGACGGAATCTATAAGCTTTATAGAGCTTACGAAGGGCGGTACAAACGCCAGAAGCACCGCCGCACCCACTACTGCGGGAGTGTAGACGCGTGCGAAGCGGGTGATGAAGTTTTCCGACTTCGCCTTTTTCGCCGACGATTCCTCCACAAGCTTGAGTATCTTAGAAGCTGTGGAGTCGCCGAAGCCCTTTGTCGTCCTGACTCTGATAAGCCCCGTGAGATTCACACAGCCGCTGAGCACCTCGTCGCCCTCTTTAGCTTCGCGGGGAAGGCTCTCACCTGTAAGTGCCGCGGTGTCCAGCGAAGTCTCGCCCGAGATTATCACGCCGTCCAGCGGGAGCTTTTCGCCCGCTCTTACCTCGATAGTCTCGCCTATAGCGACCTCTGCGGGGTCGACCTCAAGCCGTGCGCCGCCGCGTATCACCGCCGCGATATCGGGGCGGATGTCCATAAGCTCTGCGATAGACCTGCGGGAGCGTGTGGTGGCGATACCCTGAAACAGCTCGCCCACCTGATAGAACAGCATTACCGCCGCGCCCTCGCTGTACTCGCCTACCGCCATAGCACCGATGGTGGCTATGGTCATGAGCAGGTTCTCGTCAAGCATCTGACCGCTGAGGATATGCTTCACCGCCTTGATGACGACATCATAGCCCGCCACCGCGAAGGGCACGAGAAACATCAGAAGCTCCGCCCACTTCGGGAGCTTAATCAGATGAGTGACGACGATATCCGCCGCCAGCAGGACTATGCCGACGATTATGCGGATAAGCAGTTTTTTCTGCTTGGCAGTGAGACCTTTTTTCTTCTTTGCCATATCAGTCGAAGTCCACGGTGCAGTCGGGCTCTACCTTCTTGATGCACTTCTTGACTTCCTTGAACAGCTTCTTCTCGTTGCTGTCGTCGTATTCGAGGGTCAGCTTCTGGAGCATGAAATTCACATCGCAGGAAAGGACGCCCTCAAGCTTCGATATAGCGTCCTGCATCTTTCTGGCGCAGTTTGCGCAGTCCAGGTCTTCCATCTCAAAAGTTTTCTTTACGGTTGCCATAGTTAATTTCTCCTTTTATACAGTGATTATTGCTATTGCGCAGGGTACTCTGCCGTAGGATATCTTGTATTCCACATTCTCGTAGCCCATGTCCTTGAAGAACTGCTTGTAGCTCTCGAGAGTGAAGTCGTGCTTGAACTCGATGCCCAGCAGGTCAACAAAGCCGTAGAGCATTTCGTGATTGCCGGGAACGATGTCAACGTAGGTGGGGATTATCAGCTTTCCGCCCTTCTTGCAGACCCGCTCGAAGCCTTTGAGCGCCGCCACCGGGTCGTCCAGCAGGTGGATAACGTTGCCCGCCACCACCTTGTCGAAGCGGTCATCGCTTATATTAAGCTTTGTGATGTCAGCCTTGAAGAATCTGACGTTGTCGTGACCGGCGCAGTTCCTACGCGCCTCGTCCATCATCTTTTCCGACTGATCGCAGGCCACCAGCCTTTTGCAGGCGGGGACGATATACTTGCTGATAGAACCCGTACCGCAGGCGCACTCAAGCACGACGTCGTCGGGGTCTATCTCCTCGGCTACCAGCTTTCCCGTATTGGTGTAGACATCTCTGTTGAGCATTGTCTCAAAAGCGTCGTAGCCCCAGGCTATCTTGTTCCAGATCATTTGTCACACACCTCATTCCGTAACGTGTTCCATTCCCGTCTCGATTATCGAGCGGACATGATCGTCGCTGAGGGAGTAGTAGATGACCTTGCCCTCGCGGCGGAACCGCACCAGTTTATTATTTTTGAGCACTCTCAGCTGATGCGAGCAGGCGGGCTGAGTCAGTCCCAGCAGTTCGGCGAGGTCGCCGACGCACATCTCGCTGTCCAGCAGGGCGTAGAGTATCCGTATCCTTGTGGAATCTCCGAACACCTTGAAGAACTCTGCCAGATCGTACAGCATCTCATCGGGCGGCATTGATGTCTTATCCATTTCTGCACCTCTTTCGCATTTATGTTCATATGCTTATCTGTTTATATGATAATACATTTAAGCCGATTTGTCAATACCCGCAGGGGATTTTTTGATGATTTCACAAATATTTCGGCAATACCGACAAAAGAATTCACATTTTTATGGTAAACTTTTCAAGGTGGAAAATCAAAGCCGCGCGGTTGGATCCGCCGTTTTCCGCCGCCTGACTACATAAGGAGATCCTATATGACCGAACTGCTTTCAAACGCCCTCGTTATCAGCGAGCGCATAATCATAATGGCGGTGATACTCGTTATCGGCGCTATCGCTTACCTCACAGGCGTCGTCGGCAAGGACGGCACCAAGACTCTGTCTTCAGTCGAACTGAAGATAGTAAACCCGCTGCTGATATTTATGTCCTACCAGACCAAATTCGACGCCGAGCGCTTCAAAGGACTCGCCTGGTCGTTCCTGCTGTCGGCGGCGACCTTCGCCGTGATGATACTCCTCGCTTCCTTCATACGCCGACCGTCGGAGGACAAGGAAGAAAACGGCAAGCGCATCGTCGAGCGCTTCTCCTGCATCTACTCCAACTGCGGGTTCATGGGCATACCCCTCGTGTCGGCACTCTACGGAAGCGAAGGCGTGCTCTTCCTCACCGGCTACATCACCGTGTTCAATCTGCTCGTCTTCACACACGGTTACATGATGATGAAGGAACAGCGCGACCTCTCGGCGCTCAGAAAGGCGCTGACCTCGCCGACGATAATCGCCGTGTTCCTTGGCGCGATATGCTACGTCGCAAGGCTCAGACTGACCATGATACCCGCCGCGGGAGATATCTTCGCGGGGGCTTTTCAGCTGGTCGCCGACATCAACACCCCGATGGCAATGATAATCGCGGGAGCCACCGCCGCACAGAGCAACCTGCTCAAAGCGGCTACCGACAAGGGTATTATGCTCACCGCTGCGGTCAAGCTGATACTGATGCCCGCCGCTGCCATCGGCATCATGGCGATACTTCCCGACGCCATACCCGCGCTGCCCAAAACTATAGTCTGCATCGCCTGCGCCTGCCCCGCCGCCACGACGGGCATGATGTTTGCGCTGCTCTTCGATAAAAACGCCCGCCGCTGCTCCGAGATATTCGCCCTCACGACGATCATCTCG
>CAMVIL010000194.1 GCA_947167535.1 uncultured Ruminococcus sp.
TATTCATATTTCTGGCGATACAGGCACTGCAGGTGCCAGTCGCGATAGTCCCCGCCATACAGATAGTCGGTGGGGTGCTCTACGGCTGGTTCTTCGGTACGATACTCTCCTATGCGGGCATAGTCATCGGCACCCTTGCGGTGTGGGGACTGGTAAAGTGGATCGGCACCCCGATAGTCGAAGCCTTCTTCACCGAGAAGAGCCTGCGAAAGTTCAAGTTCTTAGAGGACGAGCACAGGCTCATGATGATCCTGATAATCCTCGAGCTTATGCCGGGAATACCGAAAGACCTGCTTGCATATCTGGTGCCGCTGACCAGGATAAAGATGAAGAACTTCTTTCTCTACGTCCTGCCCTTCCGGATACCCTCGATACTGCTTACCACCGCCTTCGGCAACAGCATCACAAAAGGCGACTATGTAAAAACGATAATCTTCAGCGCCGCCATGCTCATCATCGCTGTTATCGGCATTTTATTCAAAGACAAACTGCTGAGCAGGCTCAACAAGCGCCGCGAGAAGACAAAACAGCATAAATTAAACAAACAAAATTAGCCTCTTTTGTAAAAATATACAAAAGCAAAAATTATTCTAAAAAAGGGTTGACAGAATCCATTTGCTATGATATAATATTATTCGTCGGTTGAGGCTTGAACGACCGACGTTCTGCGGGTGTAGTTCAATGGTAGAACTCCAGCCTTCCAAGCTGGCCACGTGAGTTCGATTCTCATCACCCGCTTTTTTGCAAGGCTTGTCCTTGCAGCAATATTATATGGTGGGTATAGCGTAGCTGGTTAACGCGTCAGTTTGTGGCACTGAAGACCGAGAGTTCGAATCTCTCTACCCACCCTTTGCACTGTTAGCTCAGCTGGATAGAGCAACTGCCTTCTAAGCAGTAGGCCCGGGGTTCGAGTCCCTGACAGTGCGGTAAAGGATCATCCTCTGATATGTTTTGTATCAGAGGATTTTTTTAATTTTATCAGCGTATTATCCCATTTTCCCGCAGAAAAGGACTGCGGATTTATGATTGTAAACATTTTTTTAAAAAAGCCTTGATTATTATGAAACAATGTGATATAATTATTTAGAGATTTGACCGTCGCATCAATGCATTGCGAGGATAGCGTAAAGGATCAGGGGTTATTAGACTGTAGGGGGGAAATAAGCGAATGTTGTTTTGGATCGCAGTGGTCGACGATGATATTTCCAATCTAAAAACAGCTGAAAAAATACTCAAAGCCAACGGATACAAGGTCACCTGCCTGACATCCGGTGAGGAGCTTCTGGATTTTGCAGAGACAAACAAAGTAGATCTGGTTCTGCTTGATGTACACATGATAGGTATGGACGGTTTTGAGACCATCAAGGAACTGAGAATGATCAGATACGGGCGCGACGTTCCCGTTATATTCCTGACCGCAGACGACGATATCGAGACCGAAACAAAGGCTCTCACCGTCGGGGCAATGGACTTTGTCACAAAGCCTATAATCGACAACGTTCTGCTTCTCAGAGTAAGAAACACCATCGAGCTTATACGTCTGCAGAGCAACCTGAAGACCGAAGTCAGAAGAAAGACCGAAGAAGTCTATCAGGAGCACGAAAAGTACAAGCGGCTGTCTATACAGGTAGTCCAGACGCTTGCCGGGACCATCGACGCTAAGGACAACTACACAAGAGGTCATTCGTCGAGAGTCGCGAAGTACTCCATGGAGATCGCGCGCAGGTGCGGCTACACTCCCAGAGATCAGGAAGAGATCTACATGATGGGACTTCTGCACGACGTGGGCAAGATAGGTATTCCCGACGCTGTTATCAACAAGCCGTCGAGACTTACTGCAGACGAATTTGACATGATAAAGAAGCACCCTGTAATGGGGTTTGACATTTTGAAGAACATCTCGGAGCTTCCGAAGCTTGCAGTGGGTGCGAGATGGCATCACGAGAGGTTCGACGGCACGGGTTATCCGGACGGACTTTCGGGCAACGATATTCCCGAAGAAGCGAGGATCATTGCCGTTGCCGACGCTTATGACGCGATGTCTTCCAACAGAAGCTACCACGACATATTTGCCCAGCAGTACATCAAGCGCGAGCTTGAACAGGGCAAGGGCACACAGTTTGACCCGACCTTTGCGGATATCATGCTGGAGATGATCGAAGCCGACAAGGACTACACCATGCGCGAAATGACAGGATCTCCCGTACAGATGACAGCTCAGGAGCCGAGCAAGAAGCTGGTGGACAACAAATTCGGCTTCCTTTCCATGCTGGAAACGGGCGGCGTAGACACTGCGATAGGTCTGAAATACTGCATGAGCGATGTGGAATTCTATCTGGAGATGCTCAACGATTTCAGCACCAACTCCGCCGACAGACAGCAGAATCTCTGCGACTGCTACAAGGACAAGAACTGGGACAAGTACAGGATATACGTACACTCCCTGAAGAGCGCCTCAAAAACCATCGGCGCGGTCTCGCTGTCGGAGAAGGCGAAGAAGCTGGAAGACGCAGCGAAGCACCACAACGAGGAATTTATCCTCGAAAATCACGACGAGCTTATCACTTCACTGAAGGGTATCGTCGGCGGTATTCTTATGGCTACGGCTACTTACAACAAGTGACATATCATCGGGCAGGCGGCTGACGTCTGCCCGATCGTTTTTGTATAGCATTAATACACAAATCAAACTGGCTTGATTTGGTAATAACTCACAGAAAATATAAATCCACTTTACATTTATTTTAAAATGTGGTACAATTGATTTGTGCGATTTAAAGCTTTTATGCTTTTACACAATAAATCGCAGATATACAATTCAACGAGGAGATAATCTGAAATGCCAATTACAGAATTTTTGGAGAACAATGCTAAAAATACCCCCGACAAGATAGCACTCGTGGAGCTCAACCCCGAGATCAGGGAAAAGCGCCGCGTGACCTGGAAGGAATACGAGCTTATCGAGAGCAATCCAGAGCTGCCTTACAGACGCGAGATCACATGGCAGGTGTTCAACGAGAAGGCTAACCGCTTTGCTAACCTGCTGCTATCAAGAGGAATAAAGAAGAACGACAAGGTCGGCATTCTGCTGATGAACTGCCTCGAGTGGCTGCCTATCTACTTCGGCATACTCAAGGCAGGCGCACTTGCGGTGCCCCTCAACTTCAGATACACTGCCGACGAGATCAAATACTGCGTTGAGCTTGCTGAGTGCGACGTGCTGGTATTCGGTCAGGCTTTCATCGGAAGAGTCGAGGAGATCGTTGACGACATCAGCGATAAGAGATGGCTGCTTTACGTAGGCGAGGGCTGTCCCAGCTTTGCCGAGCATTACGACAGGCTCACCGCCAACTGCTCCAGCGTATCGCCTAACATCACCATCACCGACGACGACAATGCTGCCATCTACTTCTCTTCGGGCACAACAGGATTCCCGAAGGCTATACTCCACAAGCATCAGAGCCTTACCCATTCGGCAAGAGTCGAACAGGCTCATCACGGTCAGACTGCTGACGATGTGTTCCTCTGCATCCCGCCCCTTTACCACACCGGCGCCAAGATGCACTGGTTCGGAAGCCTTATCTCCGGCGGTAAGGCGGTAATACTCAAGGGTGTCAAGCCCGAGTTCATTATCGACGCCGTTTCCCGCGAGCACTGCACCATCGTATGGCTTCTGGTTCCGTGGGCGCAGGATATCCTCGATGCCGTTGACAGAGGCGACCTTGATCTGAGCAAGTACCAGCTGGATCAGTGGAGACTCATGCACATCGGCGCACAGCCTGTTCCGCCTTCTCTTATCTCCCGCTGGAAGGCGCTCTTCCCCC
>CAMVIL010000195.1 GCA_947167535.1 uncultured Ruminococcus sp.
CATAGGCAGGGAGTCTGCAGGCGCACGGTTAATGGTGATGGTATAGTTCTTGCCACCCAACAGCTCGGAGCTGATGTTCGGGTGCGAGATACACGCCAACATAATACAGGCGCTGATAGACAAGAAATACCCGGTCAAGGCAAACCGTCTGACCGCTTCGCTGGTATGCGGACTCATGACGGGACTGATATTCCTGATATTCAGACAGACCCGCCCCGGCTGGTCGATAACGCTGGGCACGCTCTTTGTGGCAGGGTTTGTGATAACATCCATGCTGGTGAGCAGCGCGGGACTGCTGCTTCCCTTCATCTACTTCCCGCTGTCGGTGATGATCGTCTGCACCATGAGCATAATATCCGACTACGTTGCGGCTTCGGCGGAGAAGAAGAAGATCTCCGACACCTTCAAGAAGTACGTCGCACCGCAGGTCGTTGACGAGATCACCAAGACGGGCGGATACAGCATCAGTCTCGGCGGCGAGAGCCGTGAGATAGCCGTGCTGTTCGTTGATATCCGCGGATTCACACCGATGTCGGAGAACCTCACCCCCGAACAGGTGGTGGATATCCTCAACAGCTATCTTGAGCTTACGACCAACTCGATATTCAACAACGGCGGCACCCTCGACAAGTTCATCGGCGATGCCACTATGGCGGTATTCAACGCTCCCTTTGACCTCGACGACTATGTGTTCAAGGCGATAAAGACTGCCCTTGACATCGTCGCGGGCGGAGATGCCATCGAAAGCAAGTTTTTAGAGAAGTACGGCCGCTCGGTAGGCTTCGGCGTGGGAGTCAACTGCGGACCTGCGGTAGTCGGCAACATAGGGTGCAGCTTCCGAATGGACTACACCGCCATCGGCGACACGGTAAACACCGCTGCAAGGCTTGAAGCAAACGCCAAGCGCGGTCAGGTGCTCATCAGTGAGCAGGTCTACGAAAAGGTCAAGGACCGTGTTATCGTCGAGCCCATCGGCGCGATACCGCTGAAAGGCAAGTCCAAGAGCGTGTTCGTATACTCGCTGACGGGGCTGGCGGAAGAAGAGAAGATCGAAGGAGATGTCAAGGTTGAAGAATAAAGAGATATTGAGGAACGGTGCTGCGGTCTTCGCGGAATGTTTCATCATGTTCCTGATAAGCATTCTGCCGTTCCTTATATCTGCGGACGGAAGATTTATGCTGTACGGTGATAATAACCTGCACACAGTCCCCACATTATTCCATATATACGATGTGTATCATGAAGGTCTGCCCGTCTGGGACTGGAACTATGATCTGGGAATTGATTTCTGGTCTACCCTCTGCTTCGGGAACCTTACCAGCCCTTATACATTACTAATGCTCCCCTTTCCAAGAGAATCGCTGTTATACGTACTTACGGCGATCAATGCGCTGAAATTCGGTGTTATGGGGCTTACCGCCTACATCTATTGCAGACAGTACACCAAGAAGGAATCCTCGGCACATCTGTGCGGTCTGCTCTATGCATTCTCGGGCGTTCAGATCATCAATATTGTATTCCATTTTTCTGATTTCTTCTCGATCTTTCCTCTGGTCATGTATTCGTTCGACCGGCTTATGTCTAAGCGCAGAAGCCTGTTCTTTGCAGCAATGCTGTCGCTGTCCTGCTTTATTAATTTCTTTCTGGCGTTCAGTATGTGCATTTTCATACTGATATACTTTATTGTAAAGGTCCTGACAAAGGATATTAAGCTTGACAAAAAGCTGTTTTTCAAGCTCGCCTTTGAAACTACGGCAGGTATCGGCAGCTCGGCGGTTGTTCTCATACCCGTTTATTTTCTTCTATCCTCGGGCAACAGGACTTCAAACACGATATTCTATCACAACCTGATATCATATGAAAACGACGGCGTCATCCTGAAGCTGATACAGTCACTGTTCTTTATCCCCGACCAGTGCCGCAACGGGACGCTGTTCCCCGATCTCGACCTCAGCATATCCTCACAGTCGCTTTATATACCTCTGTTTACGGTAGTGGGAGTTGCTGCGATAATACGCCGCGACAGAAAAAGCTGGTATACAAAGCTGATCGCCGTGCTGGGAGTCATGATGCTGGTGCCCGTTTTCAACAGCATTTATCAGGCGTTCAATGCCAACTACTACGCCAGATGGTTCTATATGCCGATCCTCATTATGATAATGATGACGGGCAAGTATATCGACGACTTTGAGAACACCGATATCAGTCTTGAGCTTAAAGCTTCGGCGGTGATCGTCGGCTTTTTCACACTGCTGGGTATATGCAAGATAATACAGTATTTTGCTCTCGCAGACAGCAGCTACGAAATATATGACGACCACGGAGAATCTGTCAGTGACAACTTCCTCAACGAGCTCACCTTACGCCACCTGACCATCATAATGGTATTCGGAGTGCTTACCATAGCTCTGATGTACTGTATCAAATACCGCGGAGATGTCAGATTCCTTGACTTTAAGTATATAAAGCCCATTACCATAATAGTATGTACGGCATCGATGCTTCTCCCGCACATAGAGGTCATCTGGTATTCCGACGGTCAGTCCTACCTTAGCCGAAACTACAACGATTTTGAAGCAGCAGACACCTACGATGACAGCTGTTTTTACAGAGTTACCACGAATCCCGATGATTCCAACAGCTGTTTATTATACTGGGGATATCCTCAGATCGGCTTGATGAACAACGTTTGCTCGGGAGAAGAGGTTTCCTTTTATGAAAGAACGGGACAAACAAGAACGAAAATGCCTGCTGCTCACTCTGACGAGTATGCTCTGAACAGCTTTTTATCGTCTAAGTACGATCTGTTTTTCAATGAGCTTCTTGCAGGCGGCATTGAAGTTGAGCCCGAGGATATAAAGTATTCCAGAAAATACTACCGGCAGAAGTATGTAGAGAACAGATACATCATCTATGAGAACGAATGCTTTATCCCGATGGGCTTCACTTATGACTACTTCCTTCCGCTCGAAGAGCTTGATACGGTGCATGACGACACGGCCTTTGAATACGATAACGAAAAGCTCTACGACCGCGAAAAGCTTCTGCTGAAGGCGATATGGCTCACCGATGAGCAGATCGAAAAATACGAGGATACCATCCTCAAAGAGCTGCCCGATATCAAGAAAAACGACACCTCCGATGAAGCATACAAAAGAGACTGCGAGGAACGCAGAGCGTCTGCCGCATATGAGTTCACTCCCGACAAGGAGGGTTTCACCTCGAAGATCAAGCTCGGGCGCGAGAATCTGGTTTTCTACTCTATCCCCTACGACGAGAGCTTCACGGCATACATCGACGGTGAGCAGGCGGAATTTGAAAGAGTGTTCGACGGTCTGACGGCGATACTCGTCCCCGAAGGAGACCACACCATAAGATTCACTTACAAAACCAAGGGTCTTGCCGAGGGAAAGCTTGTCAGCATTATATGCGCGGGTGCGCTTGCAGTCTATGCCGCCGCCTGCGGGATCGCTGCCGTCGGAAAGAAACGACGTACCGAATAAAAAAAATTTTTTCCAAAAGGTGTAATATCCCGGGATTTTTTCCGTCAGTATATGCAGAAAGCCAAAAACAGAGCTTTCGGCAAACTAAGACAACAAGGGGCTGACGACCCCAAAACGGAGGATATTACAATGAAAAAGAAAGTATTGATCGGAATGACAGCAGCAGTTCTCGCACTTACCGCCTGCGGCAGCGTCACAGAGGGCACAAAGAACGGCAAGAGCAAGCCCGTTAAGATGTCGGCGCAGATACTCAGCGCCGAGACTCCCGCAGAGCAGGTGGAGCCCTCGCAGTCGGAGCAGTTCAAAAAGGGTG
>CAMVIL010000196.1 GCA_947167535.1 uncultured Ruminococcus sp.
AGAATATAAGACTGTAGTTGACGGCGAAACACTGATCAACGGTTTCAACTGTAAAGATGACGAAGTAGCAATGACCTTCGACTGGGGCACTCTGGAGCCCGGTCAGTCTGTTACCGGTTCCTTCGTTGAGTCCCTCGACCCGAGCGTTCAGGCTTCTATGGCTAACCTCACCGCTGAGGTAGAGGCTGATATCTCCAAGGAGTACAATGCTGAAGAGCAGGCTGTAGATCCCGAGGAAGTAAAGGTTACCTGTGCAGGCTTTGATCTTGTAAACGGCACCGACTATGAGTTCGTAGGAACCACCAGCGCTACCGATGCAGGCGACTACTCCTTCAACGTACACTTCATCGGTCAGTATGCAAGTGCTGACGACATCGAGGTAACTTGGGAGATCACCAAGGCTCCGCTGACCGTTACCGCAAATGACGTTACTATCAATGTCGGCGAGGAGCCCTCGGCTGCAGGCGCTGTGTTTGAAGGCTTCAAGGGTGAGGACGACGAGAGCGTTCTCGGCGGCGAGCTGGTACTTGATTTCAGCGCATACACCAAGGAGAGCGGCGCAGGCGATTATCCCATCGTTCCTTCCGGTCTGACCTCTGACAACTATGCTATCACCTTCAAGAACGGTACTCTGCACGTTGTAGACGACACTTCCTCCGATGATACCTCTTCCGAGGATACATCTTCTCAGGACAGCAGCTCTTCCAGCAGCTCGAGCTCTTCGAGCAACAGCAGCAACGGCGGCAGCAAGGACAGCTCGGCACCTGCCGACAGCAACCCTGCTACCGGCGCAGCAGCAGGCGTATCCCTCGCACTGGTTGCTATGGGCGCAGTAGTTGTAGCTAAGAAGAGAAAGTGATCTGACTTTGACTGACAACTGATGTTTTTAAGGCTCCGACAAGTTTTTGCTGTCGGAGCCTTTTCTTTTCTGAGCTCTTTGAGAAAGCTCCCGATCTTTATCTGATCCATTCTGCTGCCTCCGTTCATCTCCAAGCATACCATGCTGCAGGCAAAAAGTCCACGACACAAAGTGAGAAATGCCGCTTTTTTGACGCCTGACATGGTGTGTCTTGTGCGAATGCTACAAATGCAATACGGTTTTGTCGTGCATTATTACTCTGCCACGCTTTGCGCCGCCTTGTGGTGGGGTTGATTTTTTGTAAAGAAAATGGTATACTATTAAAAAACAAAAACGAAAGGGGAGCCGGCAGGATGAGATCTAAAATAAAAAGCGTACTTGGATTTATTCTTTTCCTGATCCTTGCGGCGGCGCTTTGCTATTTTATTATCGACGGAAAGGGCGTCCGCAGAGGGATCAAAGGTATCCCCGAGCCCGTGCAGAAAGAGGCGACGGGCAGCACTCAGTTCAAGCTTTCGGGGTATGACTTGACCATCACTTACATGGCTTCCTACGAGATCGAAGCCCTTGTGGTACATACCTGCGATTACAACGGGTTTGGCATCGGCGACAGACTGTCGCCTGTGGATCTCGGGCTTGCGTGGGGGAAGGTCGCCGAGTATAACGGCAAGACCGACTTCAACTGGACGCAGGGCAACCGCTGGCTCAGCTGGCGTACCGACAGCTACGCCGCCATCGAGTCTGTCGGCGGCGAGGACGCCGTTATGCAGCAGGCTTCCAATAACCATATCATCCCCGCCGACGGGACCGTCAGGCGCAAGGTCAAGCGGATACGAAATGGAGACCACGTAAGGCTTAAAGGCTACCTTGTGGATGTGTATGGAGTCAAGAGCAACGGGACTACATTTACCTGGAACAGCTCGCTCTCCCGCAGCGACACGGGTGCTCACGCCTGTGAGGTCTTCTATGTCACTTCCGTTGAGGTGGATGAGGACTAGCACCGGCTTTTATTGATGAATGCATAATAAAACCGACCCGCGGTGTTGCTCCGCAGGTCGGTTTTCTGTTTGTGGAAAGTTATTTCTTGCCGCTGTTTCTCACCGTCATTGCGATGAACTTTATCAGCTGGATAACGCACATCGAGCCGAAGCTCAGGGCGTAGATAATGGCTATCTGTGTGCCGCCGAGGTCGGGGGCTATCTTGAATATCCTGTTCAGAGCGGGTATCAGCAGCACGCCGTTGAGGCAGATCATACCCGCCGCGAACGCTGCGAGTCCCGCCTTGTTGTTGAAGAATCTGTTGGTGAAAATCACAGGCTCCTCAGCCTTGGTGGAGAAGCCGTGCCACAGTCTCGACATACACAGCGTCGCGAATGCCATTGTCATTGCCAGCGCGTTGTTGCCGCCCCATGAGCTCGGGTTGGCGCCTGCAGTCGGGGTGTTGTAGCCGATGAGGTAAGCCGCGATGGTGGCTATCGAGATGACCAGACCGCCGTAGCCCACGCCGATGAGGAAAGGCTTGGTCATGATGGATTCGTTGGCGGGTCGGGGCTTGCGTTTCATGACGCTGTCGGTGTGGGGCTCAAGACCCAGCGCAATGGCGGGGAGCGAGTCGGTCAGCAGGTTGATGAACAGCAGGTGTATCGCCGCAAAGGGAGCGGGGAGTCCCGCGATGGAGTTGAACATTACTGCGATGATGCCTGCAAGGTTGCCCGAAAGCAGGAAGAGTATCGACTTCTTGATGTTGTCGTAAAGGTTTCTGCCGTTCTTGACCGCCTTGACGATGGTGGCGAAGTTGTCGTCGGCAAGCACCATAGCCGCCGCATCCTTGGAGACCTCGGTGCCGGTGATTCCCATAGCCACGCCGACGTCCGCCTGCTTGAGTGCGGGAGCGTCGTTCACGCCGTCACCCGTCATGGCGACGATGTTGTTTCTGGCCTGCCATGCCTTGACTATGCGTATCTTGTGCTCGGGAGTAACTCTCGCATATACGCTCTTGTCCTTGACGAAGTCCATGAGCTCCTCGTCGGTGTAACCGTCCAGCGCCGAGCCCTCGACAGCCTCATCGAAGTTCTCGAGTATGCCTATCTCCTTGGCGATGGCAGAAGCGGTGATGAGGTGGTCGCCCGTAATCATTACAGGTTTTATGCCCGCGCTCTTGCACTCGGCAACAGCCTGAGCCGATTCCTCGCGCGGGGGGTCCATCATGGCGATAAGACCCATGTATTCAAGGTCGTTCTCGTCCTCGAGGGTGAGGGTGTCGCCGTCAAATTCCTTGCAGGCGAAGCAGAGTATGCGGAGTCCTTTCTTAGACATATGCTCCACCTGATGGTGGATGTCGTTCTTTTCCGATTCAGTGATGTTCATGCGCTCGATAAGAACATCTGCCGCACCCTTGGTGTACATTATATTCTGACCGTTCACCACGTTCAGGGTGGACATTAGCTTTCTGTCGGAGTCGAAAGGTATCTCGCTTATGCGCTTGTGGTTGCGGCGTATCTCCTCGTCGTCGAGGCCTACCTTGTGGGCGAAGTGGATAAGCGCAGTCTCGGTGGGGTCGCCGATGTCGGTGCCGTCCTTGCAGCTGGAGTCGTTGCAGAGCACCGACGCGATTATCAGCTGACGCTCGTTGACGTTGTGGACGTCAACGCTGGATTCTTGTATCCTGTGGCCGTCCGATACTATCCTGCGGACGGTCATCTTGTTCTGTGTGAGGGTGCCTGTCTTGTCCGAGCAGATGACCGATACCGAGCCCAGACCCTCTACCGCCTGAAGCTTTCTCATGATGGCGTTTTCCCTGGACATCTTCTGAGTGCCGAAGGAGAGGACGATGGTGACTATCGAGCTGAGCGCCTCGGGTACTGCCGCTACGGCGAGGGCTATGGCGAACATCAGCGAATCCATTATCACGTTGCGGTCGATGTGCTCGAAGTGGCCGCTGGAATTGTAGAGCGA